>JBNKGK010000393.1:0-2959 GCA_050289785.1 Kordiimonas sp. | reverse complement strand
AGCCTGGTCGAAGTCGTGGTAATTGCCGTTTTCATAGATGCCGGAGCGAGCGATCAAAGCATTGTTGCGCCCTTCGATGGTGGGGTGGGTGTATTCGGCCGGGTTGAAGAAGGTGCCGGTGGCTAGATAAATATCACCCAGCTTGAAACTGGCGAAAAAAACGATCAGTGGCCCGAAATCAATGGCCATGCGCAGCCATGTCGGCGTTGTTTTGGTTTCTGTCATGAGCCTCTCACTGTTCATCATTCGGCCTTTATGGGCCAGAAGTCCTGTAAGCGCAACATTGAAAGATGTTTAACTGGTCTTGTGTATGGCAGGTATGGAAGGTAAACCAAAGCCAAGGGCAGAGCCTAAGGAGTTTGGTATGCGTGGGTATTTCGGCATTGGCATAGATGGTGTCTCTAAAAAGGGCAATATGGGGAATTTGATCCGCACTGCCCATGCCTTTGGTGCCAATTTTGCTTTTGCTGTGCGGCCCAAGGTGGTGGCGCACACGGGCGAGCTGGTAACCAAAAGCTTCGCTACAGATACCAGCAAAAGCCACGAACAAATCCCGTTCTTCAATTATGATACACCGGCAGATGTGTTGGTGCCACAGGGCTGCCAGCTTGTGGGGGTGGAGCTGACGGATGACGCCATAGACCTGCCCAGCTTCCGCCATCCCCTGCAGGCAATATATGTGCTGGGCGGGGAACGTATTTCCCTAACGCCGGAAATGTTGGCGCGTTGTGACCATGTCATCAAAATCCCGACAAAGTTCAGTCTTAACGTAGCCACAGCAGGTGCTATAGTAATGTACGATAGGCACCGTGTGCTGGGTGGATATCCTGAAAGGCCCTTGATGGCAGGCCAGCAGGTAAAGCCAAAACCAGAGCATGTGCATGGCCCGGCCAGAAACCGCAGGGCCAAGAAGAACAAGAGCGACACGTAAGGAGGTTTTATGCGACAGCAAGGCACTAGCCTGATTCTACTCACGGCACTGGCGATGAGCCTGAGCCTTCCTGCCTCGGCAGCACCTAAGCGTGATCTTTTAGGCAGCTACCGTGATTGGGATGCCATTAAATCAACGGAATCAGGGGGTAAGAAAACCTGTTACATGATTTCCATGCCCAAGAAAACTGCAGCAAACCGAAAGAATGTCCGTCGGGGTGATATCTACATCACGGTTAGCCACCGGCCAGCGTATGGTGTAAAAAATGAGGTGAATGTCATTGTGGGTTATCCGCTCAGAGATGGCAGCACCGCCAAACTTTCTGTGGATGGTCGCAAAAGCTTTGAGTTTTTCACCGAGGGTAGTGGGGCCTGGGCTTATGATCCGAAGGATGATGCCTCTGCCGTCGCTTCCATGAAGGCCGGGTCGCGATTGGTGGTTTATGCGCAGTCACAGCGCGGCACCAAAACAACAGACACCTACTCGTTATCCGGTTTCACCGCCGCTTATAATGCTATTACACGGGCCTGCCGGTAAAAATACCCGGTAAAGAAATTCTCGACACAGAGAGGGGACAGGCGTATAAGCCGCGGCATCTATAAACCCGCGCGGGTGGTGGAACGCCCCTGCGCCCGAAACGCCCTGGCGGAGGCTGAGAACTCCAAAAGGCAGGAGTGAAAAATGCAGATTACCCCTAAAGGCGATGTGCCTGTTGTTTCCCCGCGTCCGCAGATAGAAGCTGATGGCAAGCAGAATATTCTGGGCCTTGACCGGGCTGAGCTGAAGGATGCCATTGCAGGCATTGGCGTGCCGGAAAAGCAGGTGCGCATGCGCTCTAGCCAGGTGTGGCACTGGCTGTATCATCGTGGGATCAGCAATTTTGATGATATGACCAATGTGTCCAAAGATGTGCGGGCGAAGCTGGCTGAGCATTTCACCACCGGTCGCCCCGAGGTGGTGGAAGCGCAATATTCAGAAGATGGCACCCGTAAATATCTGATCCGTTTCCATGATGGCAATGAAGCAGAGACAGTGTACATCCCTGAAGAGGATCGCGGCACGCTCTGTGTTTCTTCACAGGTGGGTTGCACGCTGAACTGCAAGTTCTGTCACACGGGCACTATGAAGCTTGTGCGCAACCTTACAGCGGCAGAGATTGTGGCGCAGCTGATGATCGCACGGGATGATCTGGATGAGTGGGAGCATCCCACAGAAGGTCGTCGTGTTACGAATATCGTTATGATGGGTATGGGCGAGCCGCTTTATAACTTTGATGAAGTGAAGAAGGCGCTTGATATCATCATGGATGAAGAGGGCATTCAGCTTTCTCGGCGGCGGATTACCCTCTCCACCTCTGGTGTGGTGCCGCATATGGAACGCTGTGGTAAGGAAATTGGGGTGAACCTGGCTGTTTCCCTGCATGCAGTGCGCGATGACGTACGCTCCGAGATTATGCCTATCAATAAAAAATACAGCCTGGATCAGGTGCTGCAAACATGCGCTAATTACCCCGGCGCACATAACGCCCGGCGCATTACGTTTGAATATACCATGCTCAAGGGCATTAATGACAGTGACGCCGACGCGCGGGAACTGGTGCGCTTGATGCGCAAATATAAACTGCCAGCCAAGGTGAACCTGATCCCGTTTAACCCATGGCCGGGTACGGATTATGAGTGCAGTGACTGGGACCAGATTCAGCGTTTCTCTGATCTGGTGTATGAAGGCGGTATTTCCGCCCCCATCCGCACACCGCGTGGGCGTGATATTATGGCCGCCTGCGGCCAGCTAAAATCCGCCTCTGAGAAGAAATCAAAGGCGCAGCTCGCCCGCGAAAGCGAAATGGCAGCCATGGCAGGTGCCGCTGCCGGGTTTTAAGCAGCTGCCTTCTCTCTGGTGCTGAGGAACAGCACCAGAGTGCCCGCAATAGCCGACAGTACAGAGCCACCCAGCACACCAAGCCGTACGGCTGACGTATATTCCACGCTGGTGAAGGCGAGCGTGCCGATAAACAGGCTCATGGTGAAG
>JBNKGK010000392.1:0-2961 GCA_050289785.1 Kordiimonas sp. | reverse complement strand
ACAAATAACCAGCTCAGTCCCGAAGCAAACAAGTGCGACAGCTACCTATCCCACTTGTAGCATCACCCAGTAATGAATATCAGGTAAGGGTTTGTTTCGGTTCGACTTTCACCATAAAATGATGCCTATTTTATGGTGGTCTCTCTATAGCCCTTATCTGATAGTTTGTACCGAAAAATCGCCTTCAGACGTCTGCGTACCCAGCGAACGAAAGAGTTTTTCTTGGCGGACGTCTTAGGCTGTTTACCCAAGGTACGAATTTGCTGGGTCAGCTCCTTCTGACGTTTGGCATCCTGCTGCATCGTCAGGGATAATCGCAAAATCTCCTCTGCCATGAGTTCAACGATCACATCGCTGCTTTGTCTTGATGAGTTTTGTTCATTAAACTGTGCTTCAATATATCTTTTCACGTCCTCAAAAAAATTGACATTCTCTATAGCGGGTGCTGACCCGTTAATAAAATCATGCCGCTTTAAGAAAGCGATAAAATGATCAAGCTGAACATAGGAAATTGCCCATCCCTTGCGAACACGTGATCCATCCGCACTTTTGGGCGCAAATAGCAAGCTCACTTTTCTATAGGAATATAAATTTCGTACTTTGTTTTTCAGGGAATATTTATCAAGCCAAGTATCAGGCCGCCTTGCCAGAAAAGCAACATCCGCACTAACAGGCCCCATCAGATCAAATAGGTGGCAAGCGCTCCCATCTGTAATGATTATTTTTTCTGCTTGGCCCAGAGTTCTCAACTGATCCAGCAGCGAATGTTCCTCAGGTTTATATACCACATAGCCCTGATTGGCCAGATATTGCCCAAGCGCCATTTCCCCTAAAACCCGGCCTTTAGGCATATGCCCGCGCATCACAGCAATTTTTGCAGGCGTCTTTGAGGGGCTTCTCTCATTTCTTTTATGTATGACGGCTAATTCTTTTAGATAGGCAGGATGCACTGGCCCCCGTAGCACAGACCCCTGTTCTGCTATCACCAACTTTTCAACAACTGTCGGCTGAGACACCAGAAGATAATTTTTGATTCCGAAAAACTTCAAATATTCATAGAAAAAGGGAAGCGGTTTAACCGTTTTGTTCCGTAGAACAAAAATCACTGTAGCATCTGCAAATTCAGGCCTGTTTAACACCCAAAGCCGATGAATACATTCAGCAGTGAAGTGACCAAAATGCCTTATATATATGCCTGCATACACATAAGGGTTTCCATTTTCACATCGCAGCACATCTGCCGTTGTTTCATCAAACGGCATGTCCTCATCAAAAATTCTCTGCCCGACCCAATGTCTGCAAAAATCAGGATACTGGCTTGGCAGCGCCAAACCACCCTTAAACGGGCGAATATCCCTTATGGGTGTTAAAGCGACATTTTCAAAAACGTCATATTGCAAGGCACTTTGTAGTTCCCTTGAAACCACGATATTATCTGAACTTGTTATTTCGGGGGAATCCCATCGGCGGCAGGCGGCCTGCATTAGCCCGCTTGCCTGTCCATGGCTCCAGATCCGTTTCCGTGCGCCAGCGGTCAGACTTGCCACCCATAGGCCATGTCAGGCCATCTTCCTTATGGAAGATGATGGCATCCGCCATACCTCCATCCTTATACCGCTGCAGGGCAACCCCTTGGCCACGGTTCAGAGTGGGGATTTCATCCAGTGCAAAAATCAGCAGTTTACGGTTGTCACCAATCACCGCAATACTGTCGCCATCTGCTGGCAAACAGTGGGTTGCCACAGCCCCTTCCGGCACATTCAAAAGCTGCTTGCCACCCTTTTTCATCGCTACAGCATTATTAGCTTCCGCAAGGAAACCCTTACCAATGCTGGATGCTACAAATAGCTTGCTACCCGGAACATAAGGCGACAGCGATACCACTTCATCACTAGCGTCCATATCCGCCATCAGGCGCACAGGTTCACCATTGCCGCGCCCCCCTGGCAGTTTGTCTGCGCCCAGTGTGTATATCTTGCCATTCGTCGCGAAGAGGAACAGTTTATCTGTCGTATAGGCAGGGAAACGGAATCTTTCTTCATCCCCCTCTTTATATTTCAGCTCTTCTTCCGGCTTGATATGGCCTTTCATGGCCCGTATCCAGCCACGCTTGGAGCAAACCACCGTAATCGGCTCTTTCTCGATCATCGCCTCAAGGGGCACAATCTCAGCCACCGGCGCATCTCCAAAGCGGGTGCGACGTTTACCAAGCTCTGTCTCCTGGCCAAATTTCCCTTTCACGTTGGAAAGCGCATCCCCCACACTGATCCACTGTAGTTCCTCAGAGTCCAAAAGGGCCAAAATACCTGCCCGCTCTTTTTCCAGCTTGTTATGCTCTGTGCGGATCTCAATTTCTTCAAGTTTACGAAGGGCCCGCAAGCGCATATTCAAAATGGCTTCGGCCTGATTATCCGTCAGCTTGAACGTACTCATCAGCGAGGCTTTGGCATCATCCTCTTCACGGATAATGCGGATCACCTCATCCAGATTCAGATAAGCGATAAGGTAGCCAGACAGAATCTCAAGCCTGCGCTCGATCTTCTCAAGGCGGAAACGGCTGCGGCGCAGCAACACTTCCACCTGATGATCGAGAAACTCATTCAGCATTTCCTTAAGCGACAGAACCCGAGGACGATGATCAGAAGCGATAACATTCATGTTCATGGCAAAGCGGGTTTCAAGCTCAGTGAACTTGAACAGGCTTTCCATCAATACTTTCTCATCAACAGAACGGTTCTTGGGCTCCAGCACAATACGGATATCTTCAGTGGATTCATCCCGTACGTCTGTCAGGATCGGCAGCTTCTTGTCAGAAATCAGCTCGGCAATCTTTTCAATCAGCTTTGATTTCTGCACCTGATAAGGAATTTCAGTTACCACAATCTGGTACATGCCGTGGGAAAGCTCTTCCCGTTCCCACCGGGCGCGCACACGCAGGCTGCCCCTGCCCGTTTCATAGGC
>JBNKGK010000391.1:0-2977 GCA_050289785.1 Kordiimonas sp. | reverse complement strand
ATCATTCGCCGTCGCCGCGTATATCACCGGGATGATCATCTGCCGCTTAAAGAAGACATCTATGTAAGCGAGGAGGCCGGGGCAGAGCGCGTTATTGCAGGCAGGCAAGAACTGGAGCGATTTCAGGAAATACTTCAGCATCTGCCCCGTAAATGCCGCAAGGTTTATATTCTGCACCGGTTTAATGACATGACATATTCAGAAATAGCTGCGCACTGCGGCATTACAACAAGTGCAGTGGAAAAACATATGATCCGCGCTATCGCCTATATCAACAGCAAAATGGGAGAGTTCCAATGAGCCATAGCCATGTCTCCCAAGTGCCCGAGAGCCTTGAACAGCAAGCTGTGGAGTGGTTCACCCTCATGAGGTCGGATCAGCTATCGGTTGCCAGGTCACAAGCTTTTGATGTCTGGCTAAAGGCGGATGAAAGCCACAGGCACGCCTATGATGCTGTTAAAAGAAATTGGGAAAAAACAAGCCGGTTTCACGATGCGCCGTTCATTAAAGAGCAGGTGGCTGAGTTTATGGAGGAACGGCCTGAAGGAAGGCCTGTCCGGTCTTTTGCAAAAGTGTTCATGCCTCTGGCTGCGGCGCTTTTGCTGGTGGCTGCTGGCACCCTCCTTAAGCCTGGCTGGTGGCAACACCTTTTAGGGGGGGATAGCTATCAAACCAGTGTAGGGCAGCAGACAATGGTGCAGCTGGATGATGGGTCTGTGATGCGCCTGAATACGGATAGCGAGGTTGAAGTGCTTTATACAGATGCTGAGCGACTTATCCGCCTGAAGCGCGGGCAGGCATGGTTTTCAGTTGCCAAGGAACCCGGGCGAAGCTTTGAGGTGGATTACGGGGCCGGGGTTGTGACAGCCCTGGGAACGGAATTTGATGTTTATCTCACCTCCAAGGATGAAGCGGCAGTGACCCTTTTGGATGGTTCTGTCAGGCTGGAGGATGATGCAGGCAGAAGCGAGCCCCTTATTTTAACGGTATCAAGTGATGACCAGCAGGGGCAACAGGTCAGGCACGATGCAAATGGTTTTTCCAACATTTCGGCCGCGACCGTTTCGGATGTGACAGCGTGGCAGGATGGCAAACTGATTTTCCGTAGTTGGCCGCTTGAAAAAGCTCTGGCAGAGATGAACCGCTATTCCAGAATCAAGGTGCTGCTGGGTGATGCTGAGCTGGGAAAATTAAAACTGAGTGGCATGTTTCACACCAGCAGGCATGATGTGGTGATCAAGGCCATTGAAGGCTATTTTCCTATTGTCTCTAAAACAGATGAGCAGGGGAATATTGTCCTTCTGCCAAAGCTTGAAGGGTGAATTTAAGGCTTCCTCAATTATTTTTAAATAAAAACTGAGGTACGGGCACGGGCCTTTCGTCATCAAGGGCAGCAATCAGGAAACAGGGACTGATTGCACCATGATGAACCGGGGAGAAACCAAATGACAATGGTGACAAGACACTATCATTCTGCCAGAAAAGCATTTTTAAGCACATCTTGTGCCGTGCTGGCTATCGCGTCTGTGATGACAGCACCAGTGGCAAATGCAGGAGAAAAGCAAAGCTATGCCATTCCGGCACAAAGCCTGGAAGCTGTTCTGCACGAATTTTCACGCACGACAAATATTAATGTTCTTTTCTCGCCAGATTTAACCGAAGGCAAGAAATCAGCGGGCCTTTCCGGGGCGTACACCACACAAGAAGCACTGGATAAGCTGCTTCTGGGCAGTGGTCTCTTCTATGAAATGGCAGATGATAATACGCTTTATATTCGCAAGCGTGATCTTTCCATGAATATGGGTGATGCTGCCGTTGGGGCAGATGATCAGGCTGGTGAAGAAACAGCTTTTGTCCTCGAAGAAATCATCGTGACAGCGACACGTCGTGAAATGAATATGCAGGATGTGCCCATGTCCATGGCTGCTTTTGGCGGTGACAGACTGGAGGATAGCGGAGTTGTTGATATTACGGATGTTCAGTTTTTAGCTGCGGGCGTGCAGATTACGGACTCCTGGAAATCTCCTCGCATTACCATGCGTGGTATAGGCAATAATATTACCCAGCCGGGGGCTGAGTCAGGCATTGCTGTACACCGCGATGGCGTATATTTGAATGAGCGTGGCGATTTGGGGTTAGGTTTCTTTGATATCGAGCGTATTGAGGTGGTTAAAGGTCCTCAGGGAACTTTATATGGAAGAAATGCCACTGGTGGTGCGGTAAATGTGATTACGAAGGCACCAACCACGGAGTTTGAAGCGGGGGGCAGTGCAACAGTTGGAAATTATGGCCTGATTGAAACAACAGGGTATATGAGCGGTCCAATTATCGGCGATAAACTGCTAGGGAGAATATCTTTTAAAACACGTGATAGTGAGGGATATACTCCTAATCTTGAAAATGGTGAAATATACAATAACGCCGATTTTTCCGGGGTTCGTGCTCGCCTGACCTATTTGCCGACGGATAATCTGACAGTTGATATTACGGCGGATTATGCTAGCGATGGAAATATCCCAGCCCGAACTGCTACCCGTTTTGATCCCGATGTGGCTTTACCTATAGAGAATAGTGGTGCCTATTTTCCTTCAGGTCGAAACGTTAGCCGCGATGCGGACGAGCTATTTGAGCTAGAAGCCAGAGGCTTGTCAGCAAAGGTTGAGTGGGACCTTGATGACGTTATTCTGACGTCGCTTTCATCATACAGGCATAGCAACTTTGTTTTATCCACAGATTGGGATTATACAGCGGTTAATAGTAATGTGATCAACATATCGGGGGATTCCAAACAGATTTCTCAGGAATTGTTATTGTCGTCTGCGGGTGATCAGAATCTTACCTGGGTTGTAGGGGGTTATTATTTTACAGTAGATAGGGATGATATGATCATCCTGCCTCTTGCAGGTGGTGCCTATTCCTGGGACAGGGATGCAGAATTACCGATTGACGCCTATGCTGTTTTTGGCGAAGCGAGCTA
>JBNKGK010000390.1:0-2992 GCA_050289785.1 Kordiimonas sp. | reverse complement strand
AGTGATGCAGGGTATGCTGGCCGCACGAAAAGCGGCGGATAACCCCGGCCTTGTGGTGCTGGGCTTTCGCCCTGATGACCCGGCTGCCTATGGCCGCCTTGTGTGTGACCAGGCGGGCAATCTGGAACGCATTGTAGAATATAAGGATGCCACAGAGGCCGAGCGCGCCATCACCCTCTGTAATTCCGGCATGATGCTGGCGGACGGCGAAAAGCTGTTTGGCTGGCTGAAACAGCTTTCCAACGATAATGCCTCTGGCGAATATTATCTCACTGACCTTGTAGCCACCGCCCGTGCAGAGGGCCGTTCTGTCGCTGTCACAGAAGCGGATGAAACGGATGTAATGGGCGTGAACAGCAGGCAAGATCTCGCCCATGCCGAAGCCGCCTTTCAGAGGAAAAAGCGCCGGGATGCCATGGCGGGCGGCGCCACGCTGATAGCGCCAGAAACGGTTTATTTCAGCCATGACACAAAGCTCGGGCAGGATGTCACCATAGAGCCCAATGTGTTTTTTGGCCCCGGTGTGACCCTTGAGGATGGTGTGACGATCAAAGCCAACAGCCACCTTGAAGGCGCCACCGTGCGCACGGGCGCGAGCATCGGCCCCTTTGCCCGCCTGCGCCCCGGCGCTGATGTGGGCGAGAAAGCCAAAATCGGCAACTTTGTGGAGGTGAAAAAAGCCACGCTTGCCAAGGGCGTGAAGGTGAGCCACCTCAGCTATATTGGCGATGCTACCATCGGGGCAGAGGCCAATATTGGCGCGGGCACCATAACCTGCAATTACGATGGCTATTTCAAGTATCAAACCACAATCGGCGAAGGGGCTTTCATTGGCTCCAACACCGCGCTTGTGGCCCCGGTGAGCGTGGGCAAGGATGCTATTGTGGGCGCGGGCAGCGTGATCACCAAAGATGTGGCAGATGATGCCCTGGCCATCGCGCGCGGCAAACAGGCCGATAAACCCGGCCTCGCGAAGAAATTTCACCAAATGCAACAAAGCAAGAAGAAAGGCAAATAACCTATGTGCGGCATCGTTGGTATTGTTGGTAACGCCCCGGTTGTTCCTCGCATTCTTGCGTCTCTCAAGCGGCTTGAATATCGCGGTTATGATTCCGCTGGTATCGCCACTATAGAGAATGAAAAGCTGGTGCGCCGCCGCGCGCCCGGCAAGCTGGTAAACCTGGAAGAAGCGTTAAAAACCAGCCCGATTGAGGGCATCAGTGGCATTGGCCACACCCGCTGGGCCACGCACGGCGAACCCACAGAAGCCAATGCCCACCCGCACATGACCCAAAAAATCGCCATCGTGCATAATGGCATTATCGAGAATTTCCAACCACTGAAAGAGGAACTGCTGGCAGCAGGGATTCGTTTCGAAGGCGAAACAGATACGGAAGTGGTGGCTCACCTGCTCACCCAGTATCTGTGTGAGGGCATGGCCCCGCGTGATGCCTTCCGGCAAACGCTCAGCCGCCTGAGAGGGGCTTTTGCGCTCTGTGTACTGATTGATGGCCAGCATGACCTAATGTTTGGTGCGCGCCAGGGCTGCCCACTGGTTGTTGGCCTTGGGGAGGGGGAAAATTATTTAGGGTCTGACGCTATGGCGCTGGCAGGCCTCTCCAGCAAGCTGATTTACCTGAACGAGGGCGACTGGGCAGAGCTGACCCCAGGCAGCGTGCAGGTTTATGATAGCGAAGGCGAGGCTGTACAACGCCCTGTTACCTTCAGCCAAACAGCCGCCACGATGGTGGACAAGGGCAATTACCGTCACTTCATGCAGAAAGAAATTTTCGAGCAGCCCAGCGTGGTGGCGCAGGCTCTGGGGCGTTACCTGAACCCCAACACCGGCCAGGTGAAATTGCCAGACCTGCCTTTTGATCTGGCCAGCACACCCAAGGTGACCATGATCGCCTGTGGCAGCAGCTATATTGCCGCCTCCGTCGCCCGCTACTGGATTGAGAAACTGGCCCGCACAGCCGTGGAAGTGGATATCGCTTCCGAGTTCCGGTACCGCGATCCGGTTTATGCCGAAGGCGGGGTGGCCCTGTTCATCTCCCAATCGGGTGAAACGGCAGACACGCTGGCGGCCCTCAGGCATGCGAAGGAAGCTGGCCAGCATATTATTGCGATGGTCAATGTGCCGGAATCCACCATGGCGCGGGAAGCCGATGTAGTGCTGCCCATTCACGCCGGGCCGGAAATTGGCGTGGCCAGCACCAAGGCCTTCACCTGCCAGATGGCCGTTCTCGCCGCCTTCGCCATTGCCCTTGGCCGCACGAAGGGGCTGATCGACGAGGCCGCAGAAGCAGGCTATGTGAAAGAACTGGAGCATGTGCCTGCCCTGATGGCCAAAGTGCTGGGGGAAGAGGAAAAGCTGGCCGCTATCGCCCGGCAGATCGCCCACGCACAGGACATCTTATTCGTTGGCCGCGGCATTCATTACCCCATGGCCCTTGAAGGGGCGTTGAAGCTGAAAGAACTAAGCTATATTCACGCGGAAGGCTATGCTGCAGGGGAATTGAAACACGGCCCCATTGCCTTAATTGATGAATGCGTACCGGTGATTGGCATCGCCCCTACTGATGAGCTGATGGAGAAAACCGTTTCCAACCTGCAGGAAATTATGGCGCGGCAAGGCCAGGTGGTGCTGCTGTCAGACAAAACCGAAGCAGAACCCGGCATGCTGGCCCAGTTCACCATGCCAAAGGCAGGCCTTCTTTCTGCCCCCCTCATCTACGCCGTACCCGTGCAACTGCTGGCCTATTATGTGGCCGTGGAAAAAGGCACAGATGTGGACCAACCCCGCAACCTCGCAAAATCCGTAACGGTGGAATAACTATGCTTGATATGAAAGACAAATGCCAGGGCTGCACAGAAGCGCTTGAAAGCACATCAGAAGCCTATATCTGCTCCTATGAATGCACATGGTGCCGCCCCTGCGCAGAAAAGACCGATTATATCTGCCCCAATTGCTCAGGTGACCTGCAAAAAC
>JBNKGK010000389.1:0-2997 GCA_050289785.1 Kordiimonas sp. | reverse complement strand
GAGGATTGGCCAGAAGGAATTCGCTATAAAGATGGGGAGATGAGCATCCCGAAACCGGAGCTGTGGGGTTAGTCTTGCGTCTTCTCAAACACTTTTTTGAGGGCTGCTATCTTGCCGCCGAGGTGGCGTCTGCTCACCCCTGCTTTTGGTACATCACCGAAGGAGCCATGAAAAGCACCCGGGTACACATGTAGCTCGGTCGGCACGCCGTGTTGCATCAGCTTTTGGGCATAGGCAATGCCTTCGTCGCGCAACAGGTCTTGCTCTTCAACAGTGACATAGGCTGGAGGTAGGTCTTTCAGGCTTTCTGCGCGGTTTGGGGCAGCATAAGCAGGTGTCTTCCCTTCCATATTTTTCAGGTATCCCCCCCAGGCTTTGAGGGCCAGGTTACGGTTCCACACGCGCATGTCGGTGAATTCGTGAGAGGAGGGCGTTTCCATCCTATCGTCTGTTACCGGGATCATCAGAATCTGGCAGGTAATTTGGGGGCCACCTTTATCTCTTGCCATCAGAGCGAGGGCTGCAGCAAGACAGCCGCCCGCACTGGCGCCGCCAATGGCGATGCGGTCCAAGTCAAGGTTCAGGTCAGCCGCTGCATCAGAGGTAAGCCACTTAAGGGCCTCGTAACAATCATTAATGCCAGCTGGATAAGGGTGTTTTGGTGCCAGCCGATATTCGACAGAAACCACGATGCAGTCGCATTCCCGTACAATTTTATCACAGAGGCCATCATCCCGGAAAACATCACCTGCGATAAACCCTCCGCCATGAATCCAGAGATAGACCGGGAGTTTCTCATCTGCTTTGCGGTCTGTGGGTTGGTAAATCCGCACAAAGGGGCTGGCCGTTTCATCGTCGCAGGGAATGGGCCTGTTCTCAATGCTGATATTCGGGCTTTGTGCATAGGGAACAGGAGGGCGTGGGTTTCTTGCCCAGGCTGCCACTGTTTCATCAAGATCCCATTCGGGCCTTAGAAGTGGTGGCATACTTGAGAAATGGTCTCTCAATTCCGGGTCAATATTATATTCAAATGGCATAGCTCTCTCCTAGTCTTGTCATCAGAGTTAGTTGGTTTTTGTCTTTTTGCAATTTTTTTCACCTGATTATTCCCAAAATCAAAACTTCGTTCGTATTCATACTAAGCGTTAAGACTTTTGGTGTATGATAGCTGGAGGGATAAACAGGTGGCATTTGAAGTGTTCAAGGCAGGCAAGCATATGACTAAAGCCGCGCAGCTTGAGCTATTTTTTCGTAAAACCAATGTGAAATTGGTGAACCATCTGTGTGCGAAAGGGCTACCCAAAGAGGATGCCCAGGGCATTGCACAGGAAACCTATATCAGGCTTCTGGATAATGAAGAGACGCTGGATGACGAAACGCTGAAGGCCCTTGTATATAAAGTGGCGACAAATATAGCCATTGACCGGTATCGTCGGAAAATAAAATTTGTTGAAACTGAACTGACAGATGATTTTGCCATGCGTGCAGAGCCACCAGTTCAGGAAGATACCGTTAACGCCAAACAGAATTTTCATCGGTTGCAGGTGGCGCTCGAAGACCTGCCGCCCAAATGTCAGGTAGCTTTCTGGTTATATAAGGTGCAAGGGCTGGATTATGCCGTTGTGGCACAGAAAATGAACATATCAGAAAGCATGGTCAGAAAATATGTGCTGAGGGCAGTAAGGCACTGTTTTGATCAATTAAAAGACTCGCTGTAGCCTCGGTAACAGAGTTGGAACACGGCAATGACAAAGAAAAATACGATGTGCAATGAAGCAGAAACCAAAGTGGCTGATGAGGCTGCGGATTGGCTTTTGAGGTTGAATGGCAAAGAAGAGCCAGACCCGGAAGCGCTGGCTGGCTGGCATGAATGGGTTAGTGTGAGTGATCAAAACAGGCAGGCTTATTATAAGATGCTGTCTGTGTGGCGGTTATCCAATGGCTTGAATGAGGCATCGGCCCCCGCTGCTGTACGTGAATGGCGTCTGCAAAGCAGCCAGGAGAAAAACTGGTATCAAGGGGTGATAGGCAAGTGTGCGACTGTGCTGCAGCGCCCAGTCTATGGATTAACGGCTATGGCGTTGGTAGCAATGATGGTTGCGGCTGTTCAGTTTATCCCCCATAGCCTTGGAGAGAGATATTATTCTACGGAGATAGGTCAAAATCAAAGCCTGACCTTAGACGATGGATCCAGAGTGGAGCTGGGTGCCATGTCCGAAATTAAGGTGGCGTATACCAACAACAGGCGGGATATATATCTCCTGTCTGGCGAAGCTTATTTTGAAGCAGCGAAGGAAACAGGCAGGCCTTTTGTCGTTAAAACGAACCACGGGTCAGTGCGTGCCATTGGTACAGGTTTTAACGTAAGGCAGGGGCGTCGGGATGCTGTTGTAACTGTGGTTGAGGGTGTCGTAGCGGTTAACAGCCGGTCTGATAGCGAGGGCCTGGCAGATTTCTCTGAGCCATTTTCTTCCAGATTGGAAGCTGGCCATCAGTTACGCTTTGCCCTGAACAAACCTCTTCCTGATGTCATGAAGGTTGATCCGCGGATTGCCACTTCATGGCGTGGCACGTCTCTGGTGTTCTCGGAAGCATCCTTGCAGGATGTTCTGGATGATCTGAATCGCTATCAGAATGATCGTTTGATTGAAATTAGCCCAGAGGTGGCAGACCTGAAATATACTGGCCTGGTGAAAGTTGAAGCCTTGTCAAACTGGTTGGCTGCGCTGGAGCTTTCTTTCCCTGTCGAGGTTTATGCTGAAGAAGATAAGGCTCTGATTTATAAGAAAAAATAAAAAAAATTGTTGTGGCGTTCCCAAAAAATAGTGGTTGTTCGTAATCAAATATACCAGCGCTATGGCTGGCATAATCAGACAAAAAAGACGGAGCATATTATGCAGGGAAATTGGGGATCATACCGTAAGGGCATGAAAAGATTAGGTGCGGGGCTGATGCTCAGTGTTGCTTTCGGAGCACTGAATGTTCAGGCGGAGCAAT
>JBNKGK010000388.1:0-3016 GCA_050289785.1 Kordiimonas sp. | reverse complement strand
CGCACAGCGCCAATATCGCGTGCGTTACAGGGCGCGCATCATAGTCATGCTTATCTCAGGTCGCAACATCGTAATATTATAATCTGAATGACTGGCATTCATTCCTTAAGTTTGCTAAGCAGCGCGCAAACAAATTGTAAGCATGAAATTGTGATGTAGAGAGCAAGATTATGAAGCCCACACCTCTTGTTGCCGGTAACTGGAAAATGAATGGCCTGCGTGAAAGCAAGGCCGAGCTTGTTAAATTGGGGGAGCTGATTGCGGTTTCTTCCGCACCTTGCGATGTGCTGATCTGCCCCCCTTATACGCTTGTGGCTGATTTTGCTGCTTCTGTTGCAAGCGGGATTGCGATTGGCGCACAAGATTGTCACGCAAATGAAAGCGGCGCTCACACGGGTGATATCTCGGCAGCCATGCTGAAAGATTGTGGTGCTAGCCATGTTATCGTTGGTCACTCAGAGCGCAGGGCGGATCACGGCGAAAGCAATGATGCTGTGCTTGCCAAGGCTGAAGCTGTTCTCGGCCAAGGGCTGATTGCTATTATCTGTGTTGGTGAAAGCGAAGCAGAGCGTGATGCAGGCAAAACCCTGGATGTTGTGCTTTCACAAGTTGCGGGCTCTGTGCCTGTAGGCGCAACACCAGAGAATGTAGTGATTGCTTATGAACCCGTATGGGCCATTGGCACTGGCCGCACACCAACCGTGGAAGATGTGGCGGAGGTGCATACTGCTATCCGCTCTGCACTAGAAGAGCGTTTTGATGAAGCCGGTAAAGGCTTCCGTATTCTTTATGGTGGATCTGTAAAACCCTCTAACGCTGCCGAACTAATGAACGCTGCGAATGTGGATGGGGCCCTGGTGGGGGGTGCCAGCCTGAAGGCCAATGACTTTAACGGCATCATTGAGGCCTACAGAAGTTAAGGGCCAAAGCTCATTTTAAACTTGGCAAAGCAGCGCTTATTCGATAGAAAGCGCGCTTTGGATGTACCTCTATTTGATAATAGAGGGCAGAAACGGGTTTACAGGACAGGTTAGATGGAAGCAGTACTTCTCAGCATTCACTTGATTGTGGCCATTGCGCTGGTTGCAACAATTTTGTTGCAACGCTCTGAGGGCGGTGCCCTTGGTCTTGGTGGCGGCGCTGCAGGCGGGCTGATGACAGCACGTGGGGCAGGGGATGCACTGAGCAGAATGACCAAATGGCTGGCAATTGTTTTCCTTCTAAATTCTCTTGCGCTCGGTTGGATAGCCTCGCACCGTAAAGGTGAGGAAGCCATCTTCGAGAAGGCTGTAGAGAAACCGGCAGTAGAACAGCCCGCAGATGACGGCAAGGATGCCTTGCCGGAAATACCAACCATCCCAAGCGAGGGTGAAGGATAAGAGACTTTAAAACGGGGGCTGATTGCCCCCGTTTCTCTTTCTATAGAAGCTGAATTTATTTTTTCGGGGCTGATGGCTTGATTTAATAATGCCGGTATCTGTATGGTTTTATGAGTTTTAAGAGGGCTTTCATGACGCGTTATGTTTTTATCACCGGTGGTGTTGTCAGTTCTTTAGGGAAGGGGCTTTTATCTGCATCGCTAGGGGCGCTACTGCAAGCCCGCGGTTATTCTGTACGTCTGCGCAAGCTTGATCCGTATCTGAATGTTGATCCTGGCACTATGAGCCCGTTTCAGCACGGTGAAGTGTTCGTAACTGATGACGGTGCTGAGACTGACCTTGACCTTGGCCACTATGAGCGTTTTACAGGTGTAGCGTCTCGCCAAAGCGATAACATCACCTCAGGGCGTATTTATCAGCAGATCATCAGCAAGGAACGGAAAGGGGATTATCTCGGTGGTACCGTGCAGGTGATTCCTCATGTGACAGATGCTATCAAGGAATTTGCTCTTGCTGATCAGGATGGCATTGATTTCATGTTGTGTGAAATCGGCGGTACAGCAGGTGATATTGAGGCCATGCCATTTATGGAGGCTATTCGTCAGCTTTCTATCGAGCTGGGCAAGGGCCGCTCTATTTTTGTGCACCTCACTCTGGTGCCCTATCTGGCAGCGGCTGGTGAACTGAAGACCAAACCAACACAGCATAGTGTGCGTGATTTGCGGGCGATTGGTATTCAGCCGGATATTCTTGTTTGTCGTTCCGAGCATCCGATACCGGATAGCGAACGCAGAAAAATGTCGCTCTTCTGTAATGTGACGGAAACGGCCGTTATTCCAGCGCTGGATGTGAAAACTATCTATGAAGTGCCTATCTCTTACCATAAGGAGGGGCTGGATATAGAAGTGCTTAAGGCCTTTGGCTTGGCGCATTCCTCAGGGCCAGAGCTTTCCCGCTGGGAAGATATTGTTGATCGTATCAAGAACCCGGAAGGGGAGGTTACGATTGCTGTGGTGGGTAAATACACAGGCCTCAAGGATGCTTATAAGTCCCTCAATGAAGCGATCATTCATGGTGGTATCGCTAATAAGGTAAAAGTGAATATCGAATGGATCGAATCAGAAATTTTTGAGCGGGAAGATGCGGCCAGCAGGCTTGAAAATGTAAACGGTATCCTGATCCCTGGTGGTTTTGGCAAGCGCGGCACAGAAGGCAAGATTGCGGCAGCCACCTTCGCGCGTGAGCACGGTGTGCCTTATTTTGGTATCTGCCTTGGTATGCAAATGGCGACTGTTGAGACAGCACGTAATATGGCAGGCATCAAGGGCGCGGGCTCTACGGAATTCGGGGAACAGAAAGAACCTGTTGTGGGCCTGATTACGGAATGGTTGCGCGATGATGGCAGTGTTGAGGTGCGTACGAAAGAGACTGATTTAGGCGGCACCATGCGCCTTGGGGCTTATCCTGCCGTTCTAAAAGAGAAATCAAAAGTCGCTGAAATTTACGGCAAAACAGAGATTAATGAGCGTCACAGACACCGCTATGAAGTAAATATTGGTTATGTGAAAAAGCTTGAGGAAGCTGGCGTTGTTTTTTCTGGCATGTCACCAGATGGTGAGTTGCCGGAAATTATTGAG
>JBNKGK010000387.1:0-3033 GCA_050289785.1 Kordiimonas sp. | reverse complement strand
TTGTCCGGGCCGTATGGATCTATGGCCTTTTTCATGCTGTCGGATTGGCGCAGATGATCCACAATCAGGTGCCTTGCGATGCGGTACAGAAAAGCGCGGGGATTGTGAATGACCGTGCGCCTGGACGCCGCTGAAAAGCGTTCAAACGTATCTTGTGTTAAATCTTCAGCCGTATCCTGTGATCCCAGTTTACTGAATATCGTGTTCGATATTTCCTGGTGATACTGACGGAAAATTCGGCCAATTTTCACATTATCAGACACATGTTTTACCTGTTTCATTCCGCATACTCACACTTCCTCAAGGGAGATGACGGAAGATGCACCCAAACCCGGACAATAAAATTTCTTTTTTTGTCTGAGGGATGTTGGTTCCTACGAGGCTGAGTGTAGCATAAAATGAAGGGAAGATACTATGCCTGCTTATCTGCGGCATTCCCCACCTTGATCTCGCTCAAGGCAAGGCTGACAAAAACATCCACACCGACGGCGAGCCGGGCCACGCCGGGGGATTGCAAGCGTAGGATATGATAGTGGCGTCTGGCAAGGGAGGGGATATCGCCCTCAAACTGCCAGCGGTTAAAGCCAATGCGGGAAAGTGTGCCGGGGATTTCCTGATCATCCACCCAGATGGTGAGGTCTTTCAAAAAGCGCCTTCTGCTGAAGCCGCAGCCTTTAATCAGGATGGGGGCCCCCTCTGACAGATCAAGCCCCAAAAGCTGTGTGCCTACGCGGCCCATCCAGCGAAAGGCTGTGCCATCTTTTCTCACGCCAATATCGCTCCAGCCACTGCCGATGAAGGTGGCGCTTTTTGCGAGAATATGCGCTGATTTGGGCAGATCAAGGGGGTGGGCTGGGCTCTCTGTGCGTACGGATGCTATTTGGGCGGCCGCTTGTGCTTCTTTTTCAAAACATTGCCGCTGAATGGACAGCAGGGCATCTACATAATCGGCCGCCGTTTTCGGGAAACGCGGTTCCCGCTTACCCAGATCCAATAGGGTGATTTTTTGTTTGGGGGCGCTTTTCATCATGCCTTGCACCATTTCATGATCAACCCTTCTTTGGCAAGGGCGGTTCTTGTTCTTTTCGCCGGGGTGTTCCCGAGGTTTTTATGAAATGCGGTTTCGAAGAGACAAACAAGCTTGACATCAACAAGCCCCAGCGCATTGCCCTTCACAGTGACGGGCGAGGAGGCGGATATCTCCTGAGTAGAGTCGCTGTTTGCAACACAATACTGCGACGAGCTGCCCTTGAGACTGAAGCTGAGCTCCATGCCAGGGGGGACGATGGCAATAAGCTGGATATAGGTTTCTGCAATATCATGGCACCAGTACAGGCCTGCCTCCGGAATAAAGCCTTCGGTTTGATCTTTTTTTCTGCCTGTCAGGGCCGGAAGTTTCAATTTGCTCTCAACCGCCGTGCCTGTGCTGATGGCTGCTGTGCCGTCCAGGCCTTGTGGTACAGCTGCTCCGAAACAGAGGGCTGGCCCGGCTTCCTTAAGGCGTATCTGGATATTTGCCCAGTCTTCACCAGAGGCCTCGAAAGCCATCGACTGTTTTATAACCGGGGCCTCATAGCCGAATCGCGCCAGTGCGGCTTGTATGCCGAGCCCTGTTTTACATGCCAGTGCTGAAGCAAGCTCAGAAGTTGCGAAGCGAGGGCTGGCCTCCAGCCTCAGTTTTGGGAATCCTTTTTTCAGCAGGATAGCAGCAGGGGCCGCACCTATAAGGCTCACAGGGCCTTCTAGTGTGGCTATTGCAGGCGGCAAGGAAACCTGTGCTATTTTTTCCACTGTATCTGCAGGTGCAGCGTGGGGGGCAATGACATGCTTTTCTGCGGCAAGCTGCGTGAGCGCATGTGCCTGAGCGACCATGTCGTGCTGTTGTGCATAGGCGAGGGCGGCAGCCTCAATTTTCTCTTTTAAAGCGGGCAAGGTGATAAGCGCAGCTACGGCGGGCACCAGTTCTTCCTCATGCCAGTTTTCCACCAACAGGCAGGTGCCTTCGGGGATAGCCATTGTTGCCATGCTACGCTTGATGATGAGGGCCTTGCCGTGGACAAAAGCAGAGATGGCCGCGATGGACAGAAAGTCTGTAGGGCCTTCCACCAACACGATATCAGCTTCGGCAAGATGCTGTGGGAAGCTGATGCTGTCTGGCGCCGCATAGATAAAAATCAGGGGCCTGGCAGATGTTTTTTGCAGGTCTGCCATCATCTGTTTGGTCGCCGGGCTTTCTTTCTCTGTGATCAGAACCGTTGGGTTTTCTTCTCCTGCCTCATATGCTACTTGCGGTATCAGCGGGATAGGCAGGCAGAGATCAGCCTTTAGGCCTTTCTGTGCCATGCAGGCCTTTGCCCAGGCACCAACGGCAACCAGCCCAGTTGCTTTTTCAAACAGTAGCGGGGCCAGGTCAAGCTCTCGCGACAAAGCAGGGGCAAAGCGCTTTTGCACCAGCTCGGCTTTGGCGAGGGTGAGGCCATCCTCGCCATATTTATCAGCCAGCCAGTTGATATAACCATCAGGCCAATCATGATTGCTGCGGAAAAATGGCTCGGCCAGATGCCCCCATGACAGGGATAGCGGTATCACCAGCCCAGGCAGCCTTTGCAACAGGCGCAGAGCGAAAAAGCTTTCTGGTGTGGCATCAATAAAGTAAAGCCTTGGAATGTGGCTGTGTGCAGTCAGCTGTTTTTCATAGTCTCGCAGGCGCAAACATTTGGTGCCTGTGGGGGGGGCGGGCTCGGGGGCCAGGTCATCCACCACACAGGTGATGGTATGTGTCTCAGCCAAGGCAGCCGCTGTGTGCAGCATCACCTTTGCTGCATAACTCCCGCCAGGGGGCAGGGGGCCGATGAGAATCAGGTTATTGTTTTCTCCGCTCATGGCTTTTTCTGCTCTTTCGGGAATAGCCTGTTCACCATATCCTTCTGTTGTTGCCTATAGGCAATGAATGATTTTTGTCCTGCCATGGCCAGCTCTGGCAACTGGCTAGGTGCCTGTGCCAGTGTGGCCAGCGCCTGCAACAAGGCCGCC
>JBNKGK010000386.1:0-3038 GCA_050289785.1 Kordiimonas sp. | reverse complement strand
AGCATCAGAAAGCTTTAAATCAGGTAAGCCCGCAGGTTTACCTGGCACATTGGGGCCATAACGCTCCCCCTTCTGCAAGTTCGAAAAAGCATAGGCTATTTCTGAACCATGATAGGCTCCCAGTTTACGCGAGCGGTTCCCTCCCAAGGGAAAGGGCCGCTCTACATCAGCACCGGGAGGTGTGCGGGAGAAATAATACATAAAGGCATCAGAAGAAACATTTCTCATGAAAGCAACAGCCTGCTCTGTCGGTGCCCCAAAGGTGGAATCCCGGTATGCGTTAAAAGCAGCTCCCACAACATCATCAGCCGGATAAAGGGCTAAATGCTCATCCGCAAGCGGGCCATAAGCCTGGATCACTGCAGACTTATAGGCCGCTGCATCTCTGTAACTTTGTACAGCCCCATAATCAGCAAGACCAGATCCTTCATCAGAATTAAAGCCCGCCAGAATCGGCACATCATTCTGCTCACCCGCCTTGTAGATATCAATCACCTGTTTTGGAAGGAACCAACCATCTTCAACCACAAAATCCCACCCAAAGATATTCCCTAGGCGCGAGGAAGCCGAAACAAGCTGCCTGCTGGACAGGCTCCGTAACTGCTTCAAAGAGGTCACTCCAAGCTTTTCGGCGAAATCCATACTAGTCTGCTCTGCTGACAACCTGTTTCGATAACTTTCCTTCAGTTTTCTGTTAGGAATAAGCGAAGACCCGCTCTGGCTAATGGCTTTATGGAACAATCCTTTTGCCAAGGGAGATGCAATCAATATACCAACGCTTGTTCCCCCTGCAGATTCACCAAAAATGGTCACATTTTCAGGGTCTCCCCCATAGGCCGCGATATTTTCCTTCACCCACTTCAGGGCCTGTATCTGATCCAGCATGCCATAATTACCTGAAACACCATGGGATGATTCAGCAGAAAGCTCAGGGTGGGCAAAGAAACCGAACACCCCCAGGCGGTAATTGATGGTCACAACCACAACACCCTTACGGGAAAGTTCGGCCCCATCATATAAAGGGGCTGCCCCTGAACCAAAAACCAGGCTACCCCCATGGATCCAGACCATAACCGGCATGGGCTCTGCCCCTTCGCGGAACTGCCTGTCTGGTGTCCAGACATTCAGATACAGGCAATCTTCGCTTTGAAGCGTATCATGGTTGTAATAAAAGCTGGCTTCATTCATGGAGGGCTGAACACAATCAGGCCCAAAATGTGATGCAGAGCGCACGCCCGACCAGGCAGGGGCAGGCTCAGCCAACGCCCACCTGCGGTCTCCTACAGGCGGCTTGGCATAAGGGATACCTTTAAAAGCCAGAATATCCCTGTCGCCATCTGTAACATAACCAATAATTTTGCCTTGTGGTGTCTCCAGTTGGCGCTGCTCCAAAATCTGCGCTGACACAGTCTTGCCAACCAATAAAAAGAAACACCCAAGAACAAATTTTGCTACCAAGTACCGCTTCCCCCGAAACTGTAGCATACTAAAAACCTCCCTATTACAGCCCTTCCCCGGCTGTTTTATCTATTTTCGTTCCCCTATATCACTCTGAAATTCCAGCTTCTCGCTCCAAAAGAGCCTGATGCAATTCCAATGCGCCAGGCATTAATTTTTTCTTGGCCTCAGCTCCATTATTAAATTCCATATATTTACGTGATCTATCATCGAAATCCCGCCATTTGGGCTGACGTTTCACCCTTGGCTTGCCCTTCTGAGCGAATGATATCCAGTAATCAGACATGATCTGGCCAAGCTGCACATCATAAGGTGTTGGCGGGTCTGTTGGCATATTTGGGCCATAACGCACATCATGTTCTACATTATTGAATACATAGAGTATTTCGGCCGCATGATAAGCACCAAGGCGGCGCTTTTGGGTGCCACCAAGCGGATAAGGCCGCATGATATGCGCCCCAGAAGGTGTATGCGAAAAGAAATAGAAATAGGCATCAGATGATACATTCTCTGTCAACTTTGCCCAAACCATGGCTGGCCCACCAAAGGCTTTATCACGATAGCCGTTGAAAATGGCATCTTCCAGGTTATCCGGTGAATAGATAGCCAAATAGTCATCCGCCAAATCACCGTAACGCTGTCTAATATCTGCGATATACTCTTCTCTGCTTTCAGGGATGGGGCCAAGCCCACCATAATCCGACAAACCAGAGCCTTCATCAGCATTAAAACCAATGATCACAGGCACATCATTCTGCTCACCGCGCTTCATGATATTGATGGATTGATCCGGTAAAAACCAACCATCCACTACGGGATACTCAAACAATGTCATAAAGGGAGCTTCCCTGTTAGCATCCAGAAGCTCTGCAGCACTCATCGCCCGCAAATCAGCAATCGATTCAGCGCCGAGTTTTTCAGCAAAACTTTTGCCTGAACTTTCAGCTGAAGGCCTGCCCATATGGCTTTCTTTCAGCTTTCTCTGCTGCACCAGAAAGGCCCCGCTCTCCGCAATCGCCTGATGAAACAAGCCTTTAGACACAGGAGAAGCAACCTGAAGGCTCACGCTCCATCCACCCGCGGACTCACCAAAAATTGTTACGTTTTCAGGGTCTCCCCCAAAGGCAGCAATATTCTGCTGTACCCACTTCAAAGCCTGTGTCTGGTCGGTCAAACCATAGTTGCCAGAAACATTCAGTTGCGATTCAGCAGAAAGCTCCGGATGCGCAAAGAAACCGAAAATGCCAAGACGGTAGTTAAAGCTAACAAGCACCACACCTTTTTGCGCCAGCTCTGTGCCATCATAATAGGGCTTGGTGCCAGAACCTTCAATCAGCCCGCCACCATGGATCCAGACCATAACAGGCAATTTTTCCTCAAGTCTGTTTGCTCCAGCTGGGGCCCACACATTCAGGTAAAGGCAGTCCTCGCTTTGCACTTCCGCAGGGGTAAAATAAAATGTATCAGGATCAGTGGGTTCCTGGGCGCATTCCGGGCCAAAACGGTCCGCCATACGGGTGCCTTGCCATGCGGGAGCAGGCACAGCATGCCGCCAGCGCATTTCACCAACAGGGGGCACG
>JBNKGK010000385.1:0-3040 GCA_050289785.1 Kordiimonas sp. | reverse complement strand
ATGAGAACAAAGACAGCAAAGAGAAAAAAATCATGAAAATAGTAACCTATCTCGCCGCCGCCACGTTAGCCGCAACAGCTATCGCCTGCCCTTCATCAGCAATTGATGAAAAAGCTGGCGGATATGCGATAGACGCAGACGGCACCGTTCATCTGCCCGCCTTTGAGGTGCCTCTATCCACCTATCTGAGCCCGGAAGCCAAAGAGCATGTCAAACGTGCCCAGATGATGGAAAGCAGAATGAAAAAATGCACAGGCGGCAGCGATGATATTGCCATTGTGCGCACCTGTTTCGATCAGCAGATTGAGCCCAGCCTGAAACGCCACCGGGTGCTTTACCCTGTTAATATCGAACCAAAGGTTATAGCCGGGGTTTATACTGAGGTTTTTACCCCAAAAGACGGCGTTGCTGACAAGAATAAAAAACGTGTGCTCATCAACCTGCACGCTGGCGGCTTTACCGTCGGTGCCCGCACCGTTGGCCAGGCAGAATCCATCCCCATTTCCCATGTTGGCAAAATAAAGGTGGTAAGCGTTGATTACCGTCAGGGGCCGGAGAATGTTTACCCTGCCGCCAGTGAAGATGTGGCCAAGGTTTATCAGGCCCTGCTTGAGGATTATAAACCAGAAAATATCGGTATCTATGGCTGTTCTGCTGGCGGTGTGCTCACGGCCCAGTCTGTGGTCTGGTTCCAGAAACACGGTCTGCCCCGTCCCGGTGCCGTGGGCATGTTCTGTAATGCAGCCAAATTAAACTTTTCCTCAGATTCCCGCACCTTTTTCTTTGCGATGACTGGCAGGTCTGGCACCCCAAGGCCTGAACTGACAAACCTGCCCTATTTCAAATCGGGTAACTTGTCAGACCCGGCTTTTATCCCGATGAATTCGGAAGAGGCGTTGGCCCAGTTCCCTCCCTCTCTCTTGATTACCAGCACCAGAGATCAGGCCCTCAGTTCTGTAGCCCATACCCATGGCAGGCTGGTGAAACTAGGCGTAGAAGCCAGGTTGCATGTGTGGGAAGGGCTGGAACACGCCTTCTTCATTGATCCTGGCATGCCTGAATCCCGAGAAGTGTATGACGTTGTCACCCGCTTCTTCGATCAACATCTGGGCAAAAAACCGTGAGGCCTAATAAAAATCAAGCGAGATATATCATGAAAGGCACCCTCAACACGGCCCAAGGCCGAAAGGCCATGACGTTCCTGTCTGTCATTCTATGCCTGACCGTCTCAGGTCTAAACCAGTCAGCAGCAGGGGACAGACCCAAGGCGCCATGCATGGAGGCCAATGGAATCAAACCTATTTGCAAACTGCATAACCCGGAAGACCTGATGGTGGTGCCCGGCACGAAAAAACTGATCGTTAGTCAGATTGGCCATGTAGGGGAAGCAAGAGGCAGCCTTGCCCTGGTGGACACAGAAACAGAGGAGGTCTCTCTTCTATACCCGCAATCGCAACAGAAAAAACGTCGGGAAAATATGCCTCTGTGGGGGGAAAAGAGCTGCACGAAACCAGCAGAATATTTCTCTCCTATTGGCATTGGGATGACCGCTCGCGATGGTCGAACAGAATTGCTTGTCGGAAACTTTGGCCCTGAAAAATCCATCCAGATGTTTGAAGTTATGGTTGATGAGCAGACAGTCTCGCTGGAATGGCGTGGGTGCGTTATGGCACCGCCCCACACCTATTTCGGTGATGTGGCGGGCCTGTCTGAGGGCGGATTTGTGGTAACTGCCAGCACCCCAAGGAAAGAAGACTGGAACAAAGACATAACAGAAGTGGATTGGAAAAAAGCTAAAGGCATGCTGATGTCATGGCGACCGGAAGAAGCAGAAAAAGGCTTGCTAGTTTCTGTGACAGACACCCCGTTTAACAGTGTTGAGGCCTCACCGGACGGTAAATACGCCTTTGCCACCAAAGTGGAATGGAAAGATGGTGGTGTCCATAAATTCTCCCTTGAAACAGGCAAACTCCTGGGCAAGGCCCGCATTGTCCAGACAGATAATGTGACCTGGGATGAAGAGGGCTATCTGATCACCGTCTCTCCCGTCACTGTGGGTTGGGAAGAAACAGTGGCTTGCGGTCAGAACTCCCATACCTTCTGCCCCATACCCACAACAGTCACACGGGTAAACCCCGAAACACTGGAGACAAAGCTGGTCTTTGCCCATGACGGCAAGAGCGTATTTGGCGGTGGCACAGGAGGCGCTCAGTTGGGTGATTATCTCTATCTGGGAGCAACAGCCGGAGACCGCATCGCACGGATCGCCTACGACAGGTAAATACAAACACCCCTTTCATGAGAACTGAATCAAAACGGAGTAATCAAGTAATGCAAGACAGTAGCTATAAAGGCCCCTTGGCGGGTTTGAATGTAATTGATTTTGGGCATTATTATGCGGGACCGATGGTTGGCATGCTGCTGGCGGATCAGGGGGCGACTGTGGTGCGTGTTGTCCAGCCCGGGAAGCAGGAATTGCCGGATGCACAAGACCGCCTGTTCAACCGCGGCAAGAAGCTGCTGGAGCTGGATCTTAAAACGGTTGAAGGCAAAATAGCGGCCCTGACCCTCATTGAAAAAGCCGATGTGCTGATTGAGAACTTCCGCCCCGGCGTAATGACTCGTTTGGGGCTGGATTATGCTACCTTGAAGACAACCAATCCGGGCCTTGTATATCTCTCTCTGCCCGGCTTTTCCGCCACAGATAAAGAGCGTGCCCACTTGCAAGCCTGGGAAGGCGTGTTGTCTGCCGCAGCGGGGGTGTACGGCGAGGCTGGCCTCTTCCGCATGGGGCTAAAGTTCCCGCCTGTCTATAGCTGGATTCCGCAATCCTCCACCTATGGGGCGGTGCACGGCGTTGTCGGCGTCATGGCCGCTCTGGTGGCTCGCCTGGACCATGGGTATGGCACCGTGATTGAAACACCGCTCGTTGAAGCCGGATGGTCTGGTTTTGTTGGGACCGATGGTAGTCAAGGGCGCCGTCGTGCTTCGACGAGATGCTCCTCCTCCGACCAAGTGACGTCTGGACAGTGGAGAGGTG
>JBNKGK010000384.1:0-3049 GCA_050289785.1 Kordiimonas sp. | reverse complement strand
CATTCCCCCACTGTCTCGATTCCAAGACCTTTGCATAACTCTGCCATCGAACGCAAAAAGGATCTGTTTTCCTCTTTATTAATACCCTGGCGGATATAGATACCATCTATTTTAACATAGTCCACTTTCAGCACCCTTAAATACCGCAAACCAGCGGCCCCGGCACCAAAATCATCCAGACTCACTTTATGGCCAAAATCACGAATTCTGGACAACACCCTATTGGTGGCTTCCAAATCATCAATCCGGCTTGATTCAGTAAGCTCAAACATGAGATTGTTACGGATATCACCGCAATCCTCCAATATCCGAAAAAAATGCCTCAGAAAACCTGGCGACTGAATGGAGTGTCCCGAAATATTAACCGCCGCTGAAATGTTATAGCCAATGCGTTTAACCCGCTTGATCATCGACACGACCTTCAGAGTCATCGCCAGATCAAACTCATGAATCACACCGACCTCCTCAGCAAAACACATGAATTCAAATGGTGACCCTGCATAAACAGCAGGGTCAAACCGCGCTAAAGCCTCAAAATGGTGCAGTTTCCCAGTGTTGATATCAACAATCGGCTGCAACGCGATATCAAACCGCTCCTGCACAACAATTGCCTTGAAAGCCCTCAACTGCTGCTTCACTCTCTCCACGCGTTCCTCATAACCGCCTGTAAGAGCACTCACGGTACTGGCCTTCCCGCTATCAGCCACTTTTTGCATGGCATAAACAGCTGCCTTTACAGCTTCAGCCTCGGAAATTCCATCATCGCCCGAGGCTAGCACAGCTCTTCCCGATGCATTCCTGCTGGCATGAACCTGCCTTATCGCGGATGCCACATTGGCTGATGCCTTAGTCGTTGTGGCAGTCTTCTCATGGGCTTCCCGTTTGTCTTTTATCAAAGCATCAGCAGCACTTTCAGAAGCCGCATCATGCAATAGCCTGTATAAAGCCCACAGGTGTGTTTCAGCCCCCTGCCCCTCTTTAAGGTCATTCAGGCCTGAAAGTTTGATCAAAACAGAAGAGATAGACTCTTCATGTTTTCCTGCATATTCCTTCAACCTCTCAACCAAGCCTGAAAAGTCTTCTTTTTTAAACTGACGATCTTGTCCCGACGGAGGCCTTCGGTTCTCCCCAATATTTAACACACCGTGATAAGGCGAAACTGCAATCTGAATGACACCTTTTCCCTGCGCTTCTGCCCGAACGGCGTGCACCTCAATTGATTTGCTCTGTCCGTCAGTTGAATAAACTCTTAAAGGAACAGGCCCTACTCTGCGAACACGGCTTAGCTTGTGGCGCACGAGGCGCCATATGGAGGCATCCTTCTCGTCAATAAGCTCAGAAAATTGCTGGCCAAGAAGAGCATCAGGTATAACCCCAAGCAGATTTTCTGTTCTGCCCTGAGCCAACACCACTTTATCTTCTGCATCCAGCTCAAGCACAGCGGGCGACAATGCAGTCAACAAACCAGCCATTCGTTGAACATCAATAGAAGAAGTCCCGCCCATATACTCTTTCTTGTTTCCCATATTAACCTATGACACACGGTACCAGCCTATCTCCCGACAGGCAATATGCGCCGCTCTGAATGGTAAAATCAAGAAAACAACACTGATGCAACTTTGCGCTTTATTTTTTTTGACGAACACAACATAATAGAACAAAAGGAGAACAATTAATCATGACTCAAACCCCTGCCCCGCAACAAAATCAGCCTCACACACTGATCCAGGATATCATTCCCCCCTCAGCCTCTCGGTTTGCCCACAGTAAAAGTCAAACAGTCTTGCTTTTCGGAAAAGGGAGAGACCTTCCGGTACTAGGCAGGGCTCAGGGAGGAAAAGAAGGTAATTTAACCCTATCGGAAGGCGCCCTGGATTGGACCTTTCGCCCAACTGACCTTCAAGGCGTGCAGGATGCCTTTGCTGTCTATGTTACAGGCGACTCTATGGTTCCTAAATATAAGGAGCGTGATCTTGTCTATGTGCATCCTGCCAAGTTACCACGCAGAGGCCGGTATGTGTTAGTGGAAACCTGTGATCACAAAGGCTTCATCAAACAGTTTATCAAGTGGCAGGGAGATATACTGGTGTTGAGGCAATATAACCCTGACCGGGAAATCAGGGTGGCAAGACGCGAGGTTCTTCGGGTGATGCTGGTTATTGGCAGTTTGGATAGCTAGGCTCGGCATCAGCCATAGGGAAATAGCCCCTTGTTCTGTTCTTTTGTTATCTCTAGACTTTTCTTTAAAAGTCAGGGAACAAGCCCTGGCACCTTATTTGAGGCTGGGGCTAAATGAATACGTCAGAACACCAAGATGCAGCTGATGAAGACACCGAGCAGGAACACGCAGCCAAACTGTTGCATGATCTAAGCACCCCGCTTCTTACTATCGACACGATCGCAAAAACCTTGCAACAGCCCCATATAGACGCTGCCCAAGCTGGTGAGATAATAGACAAACAAGTTACCCGCATTCGGCAGCGATTAAAAACGTACTGGCATGAGATAGAAACAAAGGGCTGCTCTGATACTGATGCTGAGAGAGGAGATAGTGTTTCCATCAGCCCCAAACCTGAGGCCACCCCCCGTAATACGTCACAATGCCTGCATTGTCTCATCATCGATGATGACCCTACCCACCTCGAGATAGGAACCAGAACACTGATAAAAATGGGGCATGTTGTAGAACATGCTACATCTGGCGCCAGTGCTTTGGAGCTATGTGAAAAAAAGGCCTATAATTTGATCATCATTGACCAGAACATGCCGGTTATGGATGGCCGCACACTGAGCTATAAGCTGAGATTAAAATATTTAAACAGGCATGCTTACTATCTTGTCGGCATGTCAAGTGATCCCAGAGAAAAGGAGCAAATTCTGGCTTGTCGCGCAGCGGGCATGAACAACTACATCAGCAAACCCATTTCATCAGAGAAGCTTCAGCCAATCATTGAGGAAGTCACCAAAGCACTGGCCCTATAAGAATTATATCTCTTGGTCTGAAACAAAAATATTCTGCCCAGCTGCTTCATACGCCGGTAAGAGAATT
>JBNKGK010000383.1:0-3054 GCA_050289785.1 Kordiimonas sp. | reverse complement strand
GGCAATAGTAGCTGGCCATTTCCAGAAAGAAAAATAGCGGAGTAGTGAAGGGAAACTTTGCTCAGCCTTTGGCCCTGGGCGCATAAGCAGGTCTGCGGGCATTTTTTCTTCAGCCCAGGCATACTCTATGGTGCCAAGAATAGCCTGCAATTCTTCGAAAGCCTGCTTGTTTCGGCTATCTTCATTCAACCAGGCTGCAAAGGCAGCTTGATCCGCTCTCTGCATGTCGCCGCTGGTCAGGCGAGCATACCATGCGGCCGTTTCCGCTGTGCAGTTTTCGTCGTCCCTAGTCCCCATGGTGGCTCTCTTGGCTGCTAATTTGCATTCTTCCCCTCATACCCATATCGAATGGCAGAGTATTTACCTCATTTTTTTTCATTATTTTTTCTCGCATACTGAATAAGGGCTTTGGTAACATCCATAATAAGCTTTTCTACCAATGATTTGGATATACTCATGCGCTCGGCAATTTCAGAATGCTTCAGGCCATCAACCCGTGATAAGGTGAAGGCTATGCGTGATCTTTCAGGCAGTGCTCTGAGAAAGGTAACGACAGAGTCCAGATCATGACGGGTTTGCACAATCTTTTCGGGTGTGGGCGTGGGGTTTTCCACCTGTTCCGCTAGAGAAGGGGGCAGGCTAATCATAAAACTATTTTCATGGCGGGTTCGCCGGATATGATCGATAAAAATATGTTTGGCGATACCGAAAAGGATGGCGCGGGCATCAGGTTTGCCCGGATCATACTGGCTGTTGGCAAAGCGGGTATAACTGTCCTGTGCCAGTTCATCAGCTTCTGGCGCATCGTTGAGCCGTTGCCTGAAATAGACCCTCAAGTCACGTTCAGTCTGCGCCACAAGCTGCGCCAACGCCTGTCGGCGTTTTTTTTGCTCGTCTGTTTCAGCATGTTGGCTCTTACGTGACATCATTCATCCATAAGGGTAACAGAAAATGTGTACAGGAAGCATTACCTAAATATAAAAGGCAATGTTAATATAAAATCAAAAAAAAATATGAGGTCTTTCAAAACTACTTCGATGTAGGGGTGAAGGTTGCGGTTTGGCCTGGAACAGTTTGTGGCAACGGTAACCTGATTTTATACCATCAGGGAGCAAAAGAATGATGAGTAAGACAAAAACACCCAGGTTTCCAATGGCGATGCGAGCAGGAGCTTCTGCATTGGCGCTGACTATAGCAACAGCTTCCGCGGCTGTGCTGACGCCAGGGGTTGCTGTTGCAGAGCAGGAAGTAGTTTTTACTATACCAGCTCAGCCGTTGTCCAAGGCTCTGGTGGCCTTCGGTGTGCAGGCCAATACAACAGTGGCGTTCACCAGCGCACAATTGGCAGGCAAGGTATCTCATGAGGTTTCGGGTAGCTATAAAGCGGCAGAGGCTTTGGGTCTTTTGCTGGCGGAAAGCGGGTTCACTTATGAATTTCTGGATGAGAAAACTGTGAGGATAGCGCCTATAGAGGCCAACAGTTCTGCCGCCACTACTAAAACAGATGATCAAACTTTCATGCTGGAAGAGATTGTAGTGACGGCATCCAAGCGAGAAACGGGTTTGCAAGATATTGCAATGAGTATTACCGCTATTGGTAGTAAGGAAATGGAACGCAAGAGCCTCGTGAATATGCAGGATTATTTACCTTTTGTACCAGGTGTTACTATGCAAGATTTTGGTGCAGGCAGGGCGCAGCTTGTGATGCGCGGGCTCGCAACTGGTATTCAAGAGCAGGCAACAGTAACAACCTATTTTGGCGAGGTGCCTCTGACCAACCCACTTGGAGGACTTGGGCCGACAGACATGAAACTTGTTGATATGGCTCGGGTTGAGGTTTTGAGAGGCCCGCAAGGAACGCTTTATGGTAGTGGGGCTCTTGGCGGTGCAGTACGCAACATTCCGAATGCACCTGATTTGTCAGAATTTAATGGCAAGATTGAACTGGACTATTCCCACACACAGTACTCAGACAGCGATAATGCTAATGTTGTGGGTGTTGTAAATATACCCTTGATTGAAGATGAACTTGCAATTCGTATAGCTGCCTATCGTTATGACAATGCAGGTTATATTGATCTTGTTAGTAATGATTTTATTGAAAATACAGCGCAGACAACAGGTACATCTGTCCAAGTTCAGGATGATACAGGGAGCACAATATATTCCGGAATCCGTGCCAGTATTTTATGGAAGCTTACAGAAAAACTGGATGCTACTTTAATTCTGGCTCAACAGAAGCTAGAGGAAGACGGCTTCCTTAGTATGGATATATCATCAGGCAAATATCAGGCCCATGCTCTACGTACGGAAAACTTGGCTTTGGGAATACCAACTGAAGGTGAAAGTGATAATTTCAAGCTGGCAAATCTCGTTGTGAATTATGACTTTGAGTGGGCCACATTAACATCTTCGACTACAAAGTATAAAGGTGAGTTTGATTATGTTTTCAGTACTCCACGGGCAGCATTGCCTTGGGCTGCTGCATCATTAATTGACGATACGAAGGAAGCCTTTATGCAGGAAGTGCGTTTGGCATCAAATCTTGAAGGGCCTTTCCAGTATATTGCCGGGGCGTATTATGAAGATTTTGACTTTGGCAGATCAATAAATTTTCCTTGGTATGGAAGCCTTGATTCTTTGGTGAATACATTTGCTTCCACGGACCGCAATTTATTTGTATTGGAATTTATGGATTCTGCAGAACAATTTGCTTTGTTCGGCGAAGCTTATTACCAGCTTACGAATACAGTCAAACTGGTAGCTGGTGGACGCTGGTTTGATTATACACGTGATACAGTAGATCAGCAGAGTGGTCTTTTTGCTGCTGTGGCTCCGCCTCTGTCAACTGAAGAAAATGGCAGTATTTTCAAGGCTGGTATTGATTATGCTCCTAATGATGATACGCTTTTGTATGCAAGCTGGTCCCAAGGCTTTAGGCTTGGCAGGGGGGTAGCGCCAGTATCTCCGGCTTCTCAGGCTCTCTGTGATACTAACAATGATGGTCTAGATGACGAACTTGGGCTACCTTTTGATGGTGGGATCCAGAAGTCA
>JBNKGK010000382.1:0-3056 GCA_050289785.1 Kordiimonas sp. | reverse complement strand
GGGTTTCCCAGTTTAGGAGGTCCATCTCATCTGCGCTTTGGGGGGCCAGCTCCAGCGCGGGCAGCTTTGTCAGTTCTTCCTCGGTTGCGTCCTCCGAAATGTCTTCCCCTGTTTCCGCCTTTTCTGACAAGTGCTTTTCGATCTGTACTTTCAAATCAAAGGCATTTACCGGCTTTTTAATAAAACCATTCATGCCCGCGGCATAATAAGCGGCGATATCCTTCCCCCCAATATTGGCTGTAACCGCAATGATGGGAATGCCCTCCGCTTTTTCCAGCTTCCTTATTTCCTCTGCTGCTTCAATGCCGTTCATGCGGGGCATCATGATATCCATCAGGATGAGTTTATAGTCTTTCTTCTCATCCATCTCGGCCACAGCAGTCAGTGCCTCGCGTCCATTGCAAGCGTGGTCATAGGCCATGCCCAGCCTGTCCAGCAGCTTGCCCAAAATCTGACACATAATGGGGTTATCCTCCACCATCAGGACAAGGGGTTTTGGCTCTTCTTCTGTTGAGGGCTCTGCCTCGTTGTTTTGAGCAGTATCGTCTGAGAAGTCATTCTCTGCGATAGTCTTACCGTCGTCTTCTGGTGACAGGGCAGTGGGGGGCTGGCTGGTTGTCTGTGCTTCCTCAGCTCCGGGCTCTGACATGCTTCTTTCCTTAAGGGGTCACGCAAGGGCGGTATGATGTTGCTGGAAACAACTCTGTTATTTGCGTAGACTTTCCAAATCATAACAAGTTGTAGTTTACAATTTGTAAATCTCGGAGGCCTCACGTGCAAAAAATGGTCAATTTCTATCAATCTATCACTGTCCTCATGGCTTTGCTTTTGCTTTGTGCCTGTGTGCGGCAAGATACCACAGTGCCTGAACAGGGGGACTCGGAGCGAGATTATACCGGCCGGGATTATGTGGCCCTTTCAAAAGGGGCCTGTTTTGGCACCTGCCCTGTGTTTGACGCTCGGTTATATGGTGACGGACGCCTTTTCTTTGATGCGGACCGCTTCACCCAAACGAAGGGTCAGCAGAAGGATGATCTGGGCACGGGCAGGTTTGTTGCTGCGATATCCAGCCTGAAGGCCAATGGTTTTGCGGATATGAACAGTAGCTATACAGCAGATAATTGCGGCTCGCTGGTAGCCACCGACCATGCCACCATTATCATCAAGGTTAAAACCCATGATTGGCAGAAAGAAGTGACCTGGTACACAGGCTGCCGCATGGGGGACGTAAGCCGCACGTTAAAGCGCATTGTGAAAGAGCTGGATGATTTGATGGAAACAGCCCGTTTTGTTGGTAAATAGAGTGTATTCATCCTCTATTCAGTTTGGCTGGCGTTTACTATGGTTCGCTCTTGGGGAGTAACAAAATTCGGAGATGATTTAACCTTTGTTTATGCAATTGCGTAGATAAGAGTTGATTTTCATCACCGCATTCAGCAAAACCCTAATGAGCATGAATAAATAGATCGCCCCAAAATTGAATTTGGGCGTTTCTTGGTTTGACGTACGACTCGTGGGCTGGTAGCTTGCGGGAAATTGTTTTTTGTCTGCAAATATGGGGCAGTTATCATGGCGACTTATACAGGTACCGCGGGAGCCGATACACACACGGGCACTTCAAGTGCTGATACTATTGAGGGCTTGGATGGTGCAGATACCCTGTCTGGCGGCGGCGGCGCTGACCTGATTGCGGGTAACAATGATAATGACGTGCTGTCCGGCGGTGACGGTAATGATAGCATTTCCGGTGGCGCTGGTGCAGACAGCATTGCAGGTGATGCCGGGGCCGACGTCATCAACGGGAACGACGGCGCTGACACCATTGATGGTGGCAATGATAACGACGAAATTTACGGCTGCAATGACAATGACAGCATCCTGGGCGGCGCAGGCAATGATACGCTTTATGGCGACGCCGGGGCGGATACTGTTTTTGGGAATGCGGGCGCTGACAATATCGATGGCGGCACCGAAAATGATTATCTCTCAGGCGATGACGGTGGTGACTTCATCACTGGCGGCGCTGGCGATGATACGCTTTCTGGCGGTGATGATGGTGATAGCCTGTTTGGTGGTGATGGGGCTGACACGATTGATGGCGGCCTGGGTAATGATAGCGCCGAGGGTGGCGATGGCTCCGATACGCTGACAGGCGGTGCAGGCAATGATACCCTTCGCGGTGGCGATGCGGCTGATACGCTAACAGGTGGTGACGGCAACGACAGCCTGGCAGGTGGCCTGGGCAATGATGCTATCACCGGCGGTGCTGGCAGCGACAACATTGATGGCGGCGGCGGCACAGATACCGTAACCATCAGTGGCAATGTGGATGCAACGGGTGATATTGTTGCTGTGTCAGGTGGCTACCGTATTAATGTAGAAGGCACAGATACGCTGACAGGCGTTGAGAATATTGTTTTTGACAATATCACGCTTACGAGCACAGCCAATGACGATATTGGTGTGCCTGAAACAGTGACGATCTCCAGCGCAAGCCAGAGCCGTTTCTCGCTGGAAGATAATATCCTGTTCTGGAACCCGGGGGGCAGCAGCCCGATTACCAGCCCTTACGAGGATGATGACTGGAATATCACCAATGTGGGCGGTACAGCCATTACAGCCAGTGGGCAGACCCATGATGCTACGTTGGGTACGGTGACTGTCCTTGATGTGGATGGTGATGGTGTGCGTGAAACCATCGGCTTTACTCGCAGTGAAACGGCGGCGAATGCTGCTACGAACCAGAATGAAACAGTTGCCGTAACACTGACCAAAGTTGGCGGCTCTGATACGGTAACTGTGAACTTGGCTGTGACAGTGACCGCAGATAATACCTTCAGTCTCTCTTCCTCCGGCTCCATGACGGGCGGCACTGGCAAGGATACCATGACAGGCAGCTCTGGTGCTGACACCATTTCCGGCGGTAACGGGGATGATAGCATCCTCGGGAATATCACTGGTATCGAAGGAGAGGAACCCCTTGATTTGGCGATCGCTGCTGTCTCCTTCGCCAATTAGGAGGTTGGCGTCATCTGCAATAGGTGCTCGCCCCAACG
>JBNKGK010000381.1:0-3061 GCA_050289785.1 Kordiimonas sp. | reverse complement strand
CTGATCCACCTTCACGGGCTGCAAGTCACGCCCATGCACCACTTTCAGTTCAATATTCTCGCCAATCAGCCTACGGATCAGATTTGAGAGCTCCGCAAGGATGTCTGTGAGAAGGAGCACCTTGGGCCGTAATGTCTGCTGACGAGAAAAGGCAAGGAGCTGTCGCACCAAGTTTGCTGCCCTGTTAGCATTCTGCTTGATCTGAATAATATCGGAGAAAGAATGATCCCCCGCATCATGACGCACCAGAAGAAGATCGCAAAAACCGATAATTGCCGTGAGCAGATTATTAAAGTCATGTGCTACACCACCGGCCAGTTGGCCCACAGCCTGCATCTTCTGGGCCTGTACAAACTGTCTCTCCAGGCTCTTTTCCTGTGTGGTATCAACCAAGTAAAGGATAGCATAGCGGTGTCCATCTCGGGTAACGGTGGAAGAAAAGACCTGCCCTACCCGCTCTGGCTGACTATTATACACGACATCAAGAGCTTTCGAAGCTGGCTTACCTTCATAAGCAAAGCGGATCAATTCTTCGAGCTCGTCCCGGTCTTCTTTTTTCACCAAAGAAAGAATAGAATCACCAACGGATACACCTTTCCCAAAGGGGTGTAATTTCAAAGGCTTATTAAATTCCTTTAGCTTACCATCCAACTCCACGACCGCAATACAAACAGGTGCCGCATCAAAGATTGGATCAATCAGAAACTGTTTTTCAGCTCCAGGCTGGCTACCAGCCATTTCCATATCAAGACGGCGAATAAATCGATAACGCCCAATATCGCGTTCCCCCTCCCGGGTTTTTAACGGCAGGTCAACAATATCCACATCAATACGCTGGCTATCCCCAATTCTGAGCTGTGTCTCAGAAGCTAATAATTGAATTTTCTTGGGAGGCATATCATCCTCATGCCCCAGCCAATCCAATAATATCTGATTGCAGTAATGAATTTTCCCTTTGTCATCTTCGAGAATGACACCACAGTGCAGCTTTTCAAAAAGAGGAGCACCCCATTCAAGCAATTGGCGGCGTTCATACTCCAAACGCTCCAAGTCTCCCTCACAACTGATTTGCCAAAGAATGTGCTGACCAATACGCCTGCCGGAAAGCGTGGCTGGCATTTCATTATTAGTGGTGGAGATAAAACGATACTTACCCGCGCCACTTTGGTAAATGGATGTAATCAACCGTTTTAGGATCGATTTTTCCTGCTCGTCAGAAATGACAGACAAAAGGCCACCTGCGGGACCATCTGTCAGCCGTTCAAAAGCCGCATTAGAAGCAATTGTATCACCCATTTCATCAGTAAGGACTAAAGCCCGGCGGTCCAACCCCACCAGAGCCTGTAACAGGTCACGGTCTAACCGGTCTTTCCTGTGCAAAGGATTATCCAGATTGGAAAGTGATCTCAAAAGTGTGAAAGCCGTTGCTACAAAAATGGCACCACTAATTGCCAAGCCCACATTGGCACCCCAGATGAGGCTGCTGAGAATACCAAGCCCAAAAGACCCCAGCACACCCGCCAGGGCAGTTGTAATGAGGCGTACACCTGTTTTCGCCTCCCCACCTAACATGGCACTGCGAAAGGGCTGTGGTAATCTGCTTTCCATGAAAATCCCCAAGAGTATTCAAAGCTGCGTAACACAATCGACTTATAAATAAAAAACTAGTCTTAAAAAAGGCATATAACCAAATAGTAAAGCCTAGCTTAAGATATGTGGAAATGTTGAGACTATTTCCATCCCACTATGGCTTTGCAGGCCTTTTAGGGGCAAATCCAGCACGCCGCAGTTTCATGACATAGCTAATCACTTCAGCAACCGCTTTATAGTGGTCAGGTGGCACTTCTTCTTCCAGCTCCACAGAGGCGAACAAAGCCCTAGCCAGAGGTGGGTTCTCCACAACAGGAATTTGGTATTCCTCTGCCAGTTCCCTGATTTTAAAGGCTACTGTATCAACCCCTTTAGCAACCAGTTTAGGCACTTCCATTTCACCATGTTTATATTCCAGCGCCACAGCGAAATGGGTTGGGTTTGTGATCACCACATCAGAATCTGGTACTGCTGCCATCATTCGCTGGCGGGCACGCTCCATTCGAATAGAACGCAAACGCCCCTTCACCTGGGGGTCTCCATCTGTCTGTTTATGTTCGTCCTTGATCTCCTGTTTGCTCATCCGAAGCTTTTTATGGTGTTGATATCGTTGATAGGAATAATCAAGAGCTGCAATCACTGTGAGAAGCAAAAGCACCCCAAGCATAAGGCGCACTGCTGTAGTTTCTATTACGGAAACTATATCAGCAAAGGACAACAACATGAGCGTATCCAAACGGTCCCGCTCGGGATACACGATAGCCGTAATGACAGCTGCCACAGCGATTAGTTTAGCCGTTATTTTAGCAAACTCCACCAGCATACGGCTTGAAAACATGCGTTTGAGGCCACCCAGGGGGGATATCTTGCTCAGTTTAGGCTGAATTTTTTCGAAGGTAAAAACACTTGCATGCTGTGAACGAACACTAAGGATTGCGGCAACAACAAATGCCCCAAAGGGAATCAATAGCAAGATGAAAACGCTATAGACAACTCCCATAACAATATTAATCACGCCCACTTCATCAAGATTAAGACTATGTAAATTGCTGAGAATTGATGCAAATGGATTAACCATTCGCATACCAATATACCCCCCTACTGAGGCCAGAACAGCCGTACCAGTGGCGAGCATGAACCAGGTTTTTAACTCCTGGCTTTGTGGCACCTCGCCCTTTTCCTGCGCTTCCCGCAGCTTTTTCGGGGTCGGTTCTTCGGTTTTCTGGCTTTCGTCTTCCTCTGCCATTCCTTATCCCAGAAAGCTCACGAGCAGCTCTTCAAAACGCTCGAGGAACAGTGCCATGATCGACCCCATCAAGATCATCAGCAGCGTGAACCCCATGAAAAGGTTGATCGGCATGCCGATGAAGAACACCTGAAACGCCGGGATCATGCGCGAGATCAGCCCCAGGCCTGCGTTATAGATTATACCATACGCAATAAACGGCGCCGAAATCTGAAATCCAAGCAG
>JBNKGK010000380.1:0-3061 GCA_050289785.1 Kordiimonas sp. | reverse complement strand
GAGTTGGATAAGAAGCAGCTACAAATTGAGGCCGAGAAGAAAGAGAAGAGGATGAGCACATATTGGCCATCAAACTTGATCAATGTCAGCCCTATGAACGCATCTACAAATGCGCAGACAGGTGGATTTATGTGCATGCGCTCACGGATCAGGAAACACTGTTTAACCAGACAATCACCGGAAAAGGTGAGGCGGATGAGAAATCTCTGGAAGCGGCTTTTGCCAAACAGCCCTGCAGCCACTGGGAAGACAAGCTAGCAGCCGCAGGCATCGCCTGCCACCCCGTGTTCACGCTGGATGATGTCTGTACGGACATCCCCACCTATGAGGCACAGGCAGGCGGTGAGACCCTCTCTGCTGATGAGATCAGCGGGGCTGTAAACTGGCCCAACCACCCCTGGGGGCGTCCGGCCACCCTCCTGGAATCCGATAGTGTACGCATCGGTGAAGACCGCAGCTACAAGCGTCTTACCTCTGCCCCCCGTATGGGCCAGGACACCAGAGCCATCCTCGCTGAGCTCGGTTACACAGAAGACGAGATTAACGAGCTGATCCGCCTCAAGGTCGCCCACACCTTCATGCCGTGGATCGGCAGTGAAGAGAAATTCTACTGGGTGTAAGTTAACGCCTACCAACTAACAGAACACTATGGTTCAGCCATGGTGTTCTTCACTCTTATTTTTTCCCCTGACCAGACCAGACAAATATGCTACCTGTCAGGAATAGAGGGAACTATGGGGCACAAATAAGCACAACAGCCCTAGAACCATGATTTAAAAACACAAAATACGACAATGGAACAGTGAGATGACAAACAAGGCATGGAAAGGAGCCGCCATAGTGCCGCTCATGATGACAGCAGCTTTTTTAACAGGCACACCAGTCACGGCAGAGCCTGAAAGCTATTCCCCTTATGCGGGCCAGACATATCCAACCAATGTCTATTTTGGGGATACCCACCTGCATACCAATGTCTCTTTCGATGCCTATGGCTCAGCCAATCGCCTGCCCCCTGAGGTGGCGTATAAATTTGCAAAAGGGGAAGAAATTACCCTCTCTAACGGACAGCGCGGCAAGCTGGGCAGACCTCTTGATTTTCTGGTAGTGGCGGATCACGGCCTAGGCATGGGGATATTGGCCGAAACGGAACAAAATAACCCGCTGGTAACAGGATCAGAAGAAGGGAAAGCACGGTACGCAGAACTGCAGGCCATCCTGCAAAACCTTGATGATCCAGCCTCCCGTAAAAAGCTTGGCAAACTGGGTTATGGCATTTTTAGCAAACCCATCGCCCGTAACCCTGAAGTGCGCCAATATATCTGGAACAAAGCTGCCAAACGTGCCGATGATAATAACACCCCCGGCAAATTTACCGCCTTCATTGGCTATGAATGGTCTGCCGGGGCAGCCGATGGCACCATGTGGCACCGCGTTGTGATTTACCGTGACAGTGCGGAAAAAGCCGCCAAAATGCCCCCCTTCTCTGCAATTGACAGCCAGAACCCGGAAGAGCTGTGGCACTGGATGGGCAAGTATCAGCAGAAGACCGGCGGCAACATACTGGCCATCCCGCATAATGCTGGCCTGAGCGGTGGTCGCATGTTTGCCCCCATTAATCATAATGGAGAAGCGATCACACAGGACTATGCGAGAATGCGCCGCCAGTGGGAGCCCCTCGTTGAAGCCACCCAAATGAAGGGGGACAGCGAGACACACCCTCTGCTGTCACCCTCAGACACATTTGCCAACTTCGATACCTGGGGAACGCAGATGAGGAAAGTCAAAACCCTGGAGACTGATAAAACTCGCCCTTATAATTTCATCCGTTCCGCCCTTAAAAATGGGTTAGAGCATAAAATAACGCTGGGCACCAACCCCTTCAAATTTGGCATGATCGGCAGTACAGATGCCCATACTTCCATGGCTGGTGCCGAGGAAAACAACTTCCTTGGCAAAAACAGACCAACAGAGCCGCACCCCGGCCGGGTCACGAATCCGCGTTTCCCCGGTGCCAGCGGCCCTGGTTGGTGGATCAATGCCTCGGGTTATGCTGCCGTGTGGGCAGAAGAAAACACCCGCGAAAGCCTGTTTGCGGCCATGAAACGGCGGGAAACCTATGCCACCACAGGGCCACGCATGGCAGTGCGCTTCTTCGGCGGCTGGAATTATGAACAGGATGATGCCAAACGGCCTGACCTTGCAAAGATCGGTTATGCGGGCGGCGTGCCTATGGGCGGTGACCTAACAACAGCGCCAAGAGGCAAGGTGCCAAACTTTCTCATCCGTGCAGTGAAAGACCCGAACGGGGCAAACCTTGACCGCGTTCAGGTGATCAAAGGCTGGCGATCCGCTGATGGTGAATTGCATGAGAAAATCTATAACGTCGCTCTGTCTGGTGGCAGAAAAGACAAAGGCAGTAAGACCAGGGAGGTTGGCTCCACTGTCGATGTGAAAGACGCCAGCTACACGAACACCATTGGTGAGCCTGAACTGGCCACTGTGTGGCGAGATCCTGATTTCAAAGCCGATGAACTGGCCTTCTATTATGTGCGGGTGCTGGAAATTCCCACACCACGCTGGACAGCTTATGACGCCAAATATTACGGCCTGACAGATATTCCAGAGGACGTCCCAATGGTACATCAGGAAAGGGCTTACAGCTCCCCTATCTGGTACACACCATAAGTGCACCCATTTTTAGCTATTTCTAAAAAGTCGGTTTTCCCTTAAAATACTCTCCTGTGGTGGCAGGAGAGTATTGAGCATGATGCATGTAAACGGGACGTTTCTTCAGGATTATCTGAAAGGTATTGCACATAATGAGGCCTATCTGTCTTATGTTCTGAAAGGGGCAGGTATCACCTCTGATATGTATCGAAACCGGTCCTCAAAGATAGCCATGCCTCAGCTTGCAGCCGTCCTCGAGCACACAAAAACCATCACTAATGACTGTTTTGCTCATCATACAGACATAAAAATGCCTGTGCGCCTGGGCACAGATGTGCTGATCAAGCTCATTGCGCACTGCCACACCCTGCAAGACGCTGTTGATGAATGGTGC
>JBNKGK010000379.1:0-3079 GCA_050289785.1 Kordiimonas sp. | reverse complement strand
ATAACTATTAGGCTGCCGCTGACAGACACAAAGAAATATGCCGAGTTTCATATAAATGGCCGATATAAGGTTACGCCTGAATTGCGTCAGGCAATCGCTGCAGAAATCGGCATTTTGTCTGTCGAAGAGGTTTGAATCTCGTGTTGTTAAGATTTGATAGTGAATAAAAAAAATCCATATTAGCTGTTATTAAGGAAAATAAGGTCAGCCAATGGATAACGATCCGGTAAAGATTGTAAAAGCAAAGCCTTCTGCCTCTATTCTTCTCATTCGAGATGGGCATAAAGGGCTGGAAGTCTTGATGGTGGAGCGAGCAAAAACAATACCCCTCGCGCCAGGGGCCTATGTATTTCCCGGTGGAAAAGTTGAAAACCAGGATAGCCAGGGTTGGCGCTGGCATGGGCTGATCACTGGGCGCAGAATCCCGCAAGACCTGACTTATCGAATTGCAGGCCTTAGAGAGCTGTATGAAGAAGCGAGTGTCTTACACTTGGAAGATACCGCAGAATATGTGCCCAACAGACTGCCTTTCTATCAAGCGATTAAGCTATCAGGTCTAAAACTTGATACAGACTCTCTTGTAAAATTTGCGCACTGGAAGACACCACCTCATCTGAAGGTCCGTCTTGACACCCATTTCTATCTTGCGCCATGCCGTGGGCAAGAGGCTATGCATGATGGTTATGAATGCATTTCCTCCCATTGGGGCAGGCCGCAGGATATATTGGCCTCCTGGAAGCGGGGAAAGGTTTCACTGCTTTTCCCCACACGCCTTATTCTCAGCAAGCTTGCGCGAGCAAATAGTGTAGCAACTGCGCTGCGTTTAGCCCGTCAGGTACCGCCGTTAACCACAATGCCAGTACTCAAGGATGGCACCCTGACCATCAATAGATTTGAGGAATATGGTGTCGTCGAAGCCTCTGAAGAAGAGGTGAATTTGGTACGCCCTGTGATTCCCGATCTTTAAAGCAAGAAAATGCTTGATCTTTGCGGGCCTCGAGCCTATACCGGCGCTTGATTTCACACGCAGGGTACGGTTTTCTGTGAGTTGCAGGCAACCATCCGGTGTTCAGAAATGAACGCAACCTTGCGGAGGCATAACCGGAAAAGGAGTCGAATATGGCAATGCCCGTAGTAGATATGCGCGCCCTCTTGGAAGCAGGCGTGCACTTTGGTCACCAAAAACACCGCTGGAACCCAAAAATGTCACCATTCATTTATGGTGATCGTAATGGTGTTCACATTATTGATTTGTCTCAAACAGTCCCTTACATGACCCGCGCTATCATGTCTATTCGCGATGTTGTTGCTGGTGGCGGACGCGTACTTTTTGTGGGTACAAAGCGTCAGGCTTCCCCAATCGTTGCTGAAGCGGCCAAGCGTTGTGGTCAGTATTACGTAAATCACCGTTGGCTCGGTGGTATGCTGACAAACTGGCAGACTATTTCTCAGTCTATTCGCCGTTTGAAAGCTCTGGATGAGCAGTTGAACCAGGAGCACACTGGTCTGACCAAAAAAGAAACACTGCAACTGACACGCCAGTATGACAAGCTTAACTTGTCTCTCGGCGGTATTCAGGATATGGGCGGCCTGCCAGATATTATCGTAGTGGTTGATGTAAACCGGGATGATATCGCTGTGGCTGAAGCGAACCGTCTTGGTATCCCTGTTGTTGGTGTGATCGATACGAACTCAACACCGGATGGCATTGATTACCCAATTCCAGGTAACGACGACGCAACACGCGCTATCCGCTTGTACTGTGATTTGATTGCTGACGCTGTTCTCGACGGCATTCAGGCTGATCTTGCTGCCCAAGGTGTTGATCTTGGTGCTGCTGCTGAAACACCAGTTGAGGAAGCCGCTGCTCCCGCTGAAGAAGCTGCACCAGTAGAAGAAACTCAGGAACCAGCCGAAGCAACCGCCTAAGTTGCTTGTTTCATCTATTCGTAAAGGCCGGATGTTAGCGTCCGGTCTTATCTAAATTGAAATATATTCCGCCCGAAAGGGCAAAGAATTTTAAGGGGAACACCGATGGCACAAATTACCGCTGCTCTTGTAAAAGAACTGCGTGAGAAATCTGGCGCCGGTATGATGGATTGTAAGAAAGCTTTGGCTGAATCTGATGGTAACCTCGAGGCTGCAGTTGATTGGTTGCGTGCAAAAGGCCTTTCTGCTGCCGCCAAGAAGTCTGGCCGTGTTGCTGCTGAGGGTCTTGTTGGTCTAGCTACTTCTGGCAACAAAGCCGTTGCGATCGAAGTGAACTCAGAAACAGATTTCGTTGCCCGCAATGATAAATTCCAAAAATTTGTCAAAGACCTCGCTCAGATCGCACTGACAACAGGCACTGATGTGGAAGCTATTAAAGCGGCCGATTATCCCGGTGCAGGCAAAGCTGTTGCAGACGTGCTGACAGACAATATTGCTACTATCGGTGAGAATATGAACATTCGCCGTGCCGCTGCTCTGGAAGTTGAAAATGGCACGATCGCTTCATATGTGCACAGCGCTGTTGTTGATGGCCTTGGTAAAATTGCTGTTCTGGTCGCTTTGGAATCAAGTGCCGGTGAAGATGTGCTTGCGCCGCTCGGCAAACAGCTTGCTATGCATGTTGCTGCTGCAAACCCGGCTTCTCTCTCTGAGGATGACCTGGATCAGGAACTGGTAGAGCGTGAGCGTCAGGTTCAAATTGAAAAAGCGCGCGAATCTGGCAAACCAGAAGAAATCATTGAGAAAATGATCATCGGTCGCATGCGTAAATACTATGAAGAAGTTGTGCTTCTGAACCAGATTTTTGTCATCGACGGTGAAAGCAAAATTTCTGATGTTGTGAAAAAAGCTGCAAAAGATGCTGGTACAGACATCAAACTTGCTGGTTTTGTTCGCATGGAAATGGGCGAGGGCCTTGAGAAAAAAGAAGATGATTTTGCTGCTGAAGTTGCTGCCGCTGTAGGCGCTTAATTCAGTTCAGTGATCATTTTAAGGGCCCGGGATAATATCTCGGGCCTTTTTTTTGCTGTATCGCTCTGAAATATCTAAAAATTTAGTGAAAGAGCGGTAGCCAATATGGTATCGAGCG
>JBNKGK010000378.1:0-3115 GCA_050289785.1 Kordiimonas sp. | reverse complement strand
AATCTTGTGGCGAGTCATCAACTCCATCGCATCAGCCAGGGTATCATCAGGGAACATGGTCACGGGGTTAACCACCATGCCTGATTCAAACTTTTTCACCTGCCTGACCATCTCGACCTGCTCTTCGCCGGTCACATTGCGGTGCAACACCCCAATGCCTCCTGCCCGCGCCATGGCAATAGCCATGGGGGCTTCTGTCACCGTATCCATCGCGGCAGAGAGAAGCGGCATATTCAATTCAATATTGCGGGTAATACGGGTACGCACATTAACTTGTGCAGGCATGATGTCACTTGCGGCGGGAACCAGAAGAACATCATCAAAAGTGAGGCCGAGACGAATATCCATTGTCTTTCCTGTTACTGATGGTGCGCTTAAATGCGCGATCCCATTCACACGAAAAAGCAAATGGGCTATGATGTTCGCCGTTCAATACCGCGAAGCTTCCCTAAACACAATGTCAAAATTCATGTTTTTTTAATCTCTGCCCGTCCGCAAAGATTAAAGGGCTTATACGCCTCTATTTTGAATGCCGGAAACCTTGGGCAACCACGAACCATTCCTTGGAGTCCTGCCTGCTTGAAGGCGGTTTGGCATGTTTAACACTGGAAAAATGCAGCTGCATACGCTTCATCAACTCAGTGTCAGAGCCACCCTGCAATACTTTCGCGACAAAACAACCACCCTCAGCCAACACCTTGATAGCAAAATCAAGCGCGGCCTCACAAAGGGCCATGGTGCGAATTTGGTCTGTTTGCCGGTGCCCAGTTGCAGAATTAGCCATATCAGACAGAACAATATCTGCCGGGCCGTGCAAAGCCTCCATCAGGCGCTCTTCCGCATCCTGAGAGAGAAAATCCATCACTTCGAGTCGCGCTCCCTGGACCGGTTCTACTTCCTGCAGGTCTATCCCGATAATTTGGGCATCATCCGGCAAACGTTTCACCAGAACCTGTGTCCAGCCACCGGGTGCACAGCCCAAATCAACCGCGCGTTTGCCACCGGCCAAGATCTGATAGCGCTCATCTAGCTCCAAGAGCTTGAAGGCCGCGCGAGAGCGATAGCCAAGCCTTTGTGCCTCTGCCACATAAGGGTCATTCAATTGCCGCTGCAGCCACCGTGTGGAGGAGGGTTTGCGGCCACGTGCCGTTTTCACTCTCACCTTGGCGCCCCGCGCTCTGCTGCGCGTACCCGAAACACTATTCCATCCCTTAGCCATATCTAACCAGACCTTTTTCTACGAAAGAACGAACGCTTCGGTTCCTGATCCACCTGCATCAGGCCGCGCAAAATGCCTTCCCTTATACCCCTGTCCGCCACCCGCAAACGAGGCACATTCCACATACCCAAAATAGCTTCAAGAATGGCGCAACCAGCAACGACCAGATCAGCACGTTCCGCACCAATACAGGCTTTTGCTACGCGCTCTTCATAAGACATCTGGGCAACCAGCCTTGAAAGCCTGTGGATATCCTTTGATTTCATCCAGGCCCCATCCACCTTGTCACGCACATAGCGTGGCAGTTTCATATGCAGGCTGGCCAGTGTTGTCACCGTGCCTGATGTGCCCAAAAACTGGGTGCCGCGTCTTTGAATCATGGAGCCAATCTGATGCGCATCCTCGAAAGCAATAAGATGTGCCTTTACCGTACGTATCATGGTTTCATACGCTTCCGGGGAGACGGCTGCCCCAGAGGTAGTAAACTTTTCTGACAGGTTCACAACACCCCATGGAATAGACATCCAGCCGGTAATATCCGTCCGCTGATTTTTATGGACTTTCACCCAGATCAGTTCGGTGCTACCGCCCCCTATATCAAACACCAAGGCATTTTTATTGCCTGGCGCGATGAGTGACTGACATCCCATCACAGCAAGACGCGCTTCTTCCCTCGCGGAAATGATATTCAGGTTCAGGCCAGTTTCTGCCTTCACCCTTGAAATAAACTCAGCTGAATTTTCTGCAACCCGGCACGCCTCTGTGGCTACATGACGCATACAGGTCACATTGCGGCGATCAATTTTTTCCGCACAAACCTTCAGAGCAGCTATGGTGCGCTCCATCGCAGCGTCAGATAATCTCTTTTCGGTGGCAATTCCTTCGCCAAGACGAACAATGCGGGAATAAGCATCTATCACACGAAAGCCACCACGTGTCGGCTTTGCGACTAAAAGTCGACAGTTATTAGTGCCCAAATCAATGGCACTATAAACCCCCTGCAGCTCTTTTTTATTAGACCGCTGGCGCAAAAAACCAGAAGCCTTACCTTCCTCTCTCTGGCCCGAGCCATTTCCGGAAGTAGAACTACCTTTGGGGACATCAACGCTTCTATGACGCCCATCATCCAATGGCATGGCATTTCTCTTTTATATTTTTTTCACTGACATCAAGGCCAGCTCACTTAGCTTCTGCATACCATTTTGAAACCACTCTATGCAAACAAATGCCGATATCCTTATAAAAAAACACAAATGTTCCTTTTTTGTTCTTTACAAACACAAAGAATAATAATAGAACATAACAAGAACAAAGGAGAAGGTCATGACTCTCGCACATATTTTCATATTGGGTATATTCATCATGATGGGTGGCTTTGCCATGGCTTCCCTGCAAAGCTCTTTGATTATTTTAAAACAAAGCCTAATGGGCAAACATAAGAACAATACAAAACAGTTTTCCACACCCAGGGCACAATCCCGCTGTCACATGAAGAGCGCTCATTAGCGCTGTCATAAATAAGATTATAGGGAGCAAAATAAAAGGCGCGGCGAACACTCTGAAAAGACTGTACACCGCGCCTGAACCGAGCTCCCCCCAGGACGCCCGGCCTTCTATTCATTAGGGGCAGCCTACTCGGCGCCAGGATTACCTACCTCCCCAAGTCGATAATCCACTCCATCAAATAGAAGGTCGGAGCATGGGACAGGATTTGAAGCTTTCTGTCAAGAAGTTTAAGAAAAATTTTACTGTTTTTTCTGTTTTTGAAGAAAAGAAGAGTTACCTCATCAGAAAGTTTATATGCAAGCTGCGCTCTCCTGACTTCAATGAGCGTGTCTATATCAAGACCTGGAAATGAGAGAATTTTGAGTGTGGCAATGTATTCCCTAATTTACT
>JBNKGK010000377.1:0-3121 GCA_050289785.1 Kordiimonas sp. | reverse complement strand
TGCCTATAATGGCAAATATTATAAGGGTTTATTCTATTTTTGTGATCTCGGAGATGACCAGTCAATCTTTTGCCAAAGGGGTTGATCACCTTATTTATGGCTGGGTTTTTCTCTCTATCATTTTGTTTATATTGATTTTGGGCGCCTATAAATTTAGTTCGGAGCCATTTTCTCTTTCTAGGACAACAGCTAAACCGATTTTGGGGAGCAGAAAAAAAACCTTCCCTACACTTATTATTGCCGTGTGTTGTTTGTTTTTGCCTCTTGGGGTCAGATATGCCGTTCCGGCGGCGGGGACTATAGAGCTTTGCAAGATTCCCCCTATAGAGATGCCTGAGTGCCAAAGCTGCGACTATCGTAAGTTGGCCTTAAATAATTACCCCTGGATAAAGATAGAGGGGGCAGACCAGCGCTATCAAGCTCTCTATCGAGAGGCGGGTAATCGGATTTTTATGGACATAGCTTTATATAGCCCCGTTAGGCGTGGGCATACTCCTGGGCTATATACCTTGCTGGAAGGGGAATGGCGATTAATTCGTGATATTGAGGGAAAATACAATTACAATAAATACTTGTTTCGGGAGCAATTTGCTACTGATGGTTATAATCAGCGTTTAATCTGGCGATTGGATCTCATCAATGGCCACATTGTTTCGGGGCCACTGCAGGCTAAACTAAGATCCAGTTTTGAACGTATTATTCGTGGTGTAAATGTGACAGCCATCCTTTTTCTGGCAACCGATATTATTGAAACACCTGAAAAAGCGAGAGAGAAGTTGAAAAGCTTTCTTTCTGAATTTCCATTAGAGACCATTTTATGGAAAGATTTATCAGGTTCTGAAAAGGATTTTGTATGTGCGGTATAACTGGTGTGATGGTACGAACGGCAAGGCAGCTTAACGAAGAAGCCCTGCGCCGCATGACAGACAAGCTAACTCACCGGGGGCCTGATGGGGTTGATTATTTCTGGGGTGAGCATGTCGCCCTAGGTCACAGACGATTGATTATTTTGGATGAAGAGGGTGGTGTTCAGCCCATGTACAGCCCGGATAGTCAGGTCGTACTTACTTATAATGGTGAAATATACAATTTTCAGGCTCTCAGGCGTGAGCTGGAGGGCCTCGGGTATCAGTTTCATACAGATCATTCAGATACAGAGGTTTTATTAGCCGCCTACCTTGTGTGGGGGAAAAATTGCCTAAGCAGGTTGCGGGGTATGTTTGCCTTCGCAATATGGGATAGTAGAAGTCGTGAACTTTTCATAGCCCGTGACCGCTTGGGAATTAAGCCTCTTTATTATGCTCAGTTACCAGATGGGACTTTCCTTTTTGCTTCTGAGCTAAAAGGGCTTCTGGATTATCCTGGCCTTAAAAGGTCTATCAGATTGGATGCTCTTGAGGATTATTTGGCGCTTGGTTATGTGCCAGACCCCAAAACCATTCTGAGAGATGTTCATAAGTTGGCACCAGGCCATTGTGTGACCCTTGTCCAAGGGCAGGAACAAATAAAGATTGACCGCTATTGGATGCCCGATATCCTGCCAGGGCCTCTTGGTGATAAAAGTGAGTTTCTTGATCGTTTAGAAGAGGCTGTTAAGTTAAGAATGGTCGCGGATGTTCCTTTAGGGGCTTTCCTTTCTGGCGGTGTTGATTCCAGTACAGTTGTTGGCCTAATGGCGAGAAACAGTGGTCAGCCTATAGAAACCTGTGCCATTGGGTCAGATAATCTTGAGTTTGATGAAAGTGGTTACGCACAGCTGATAGCTGATCACTTCTCCACCAATCATCGTTTACGTTTGGCCGCAGCAGAAGATGGTGGTCTGTTGGATCAGCTCGTTGATATGTTTGATGAACCCTTTGCTGACCTGTCAGCTCTGCCTACCTATAAGGTATGTATTTTGGCGAAGGAGAGGGTGACTGTCGCTCTTTCTGGGGATGGAGGAGACGAAGTTTTTGCAGGGTATAGGCGATATGCCTTTCATATGATGGAAGAAGCTGTTCGCAATAAAGTGCCTCTGGGGCTGCGCCGCGCGCTTTTTGGTCCTTTGTCAGCCATTTATCCAAAACTAGACTGGGCTCCTCAGTGGTTAAGGGGTAAATCAACGTTTGAAGCGTTGACTAGGTCTTCTGCAGAGGCCTATTTTCAGACTGTCAGTAAAACACCAGACAGAGATAGAAAAAGGCTGCATAGTGCGCGTATGACGGCTCTTTTGGATGGTTATCATCCTGATCAACGCTTTACAAAACTGGCAAAAGAAGTGGAGGGGGCACACCCACTTTCTGTTATTCAGTATATTGATATGATGACTTATTTGCCGGGTGATATTCTTACGAAAGTAGATAGAACCAGCATGGCATGCTCTTTGGAAGTGCGGGTGCCTATTCTGGATCATAAGTTCGTGGAGTGGGGATTGCGTTTATCACCGGATGACCGTATTTCAGATGGTCAAACCAAAGCTATCTTTAAGAAGGCAATACGTGGTTTCTTGCCAGATGAGGTTATAGATAGGCCAAAACGTGGCTTTATTGTGCCGGTTGGCGAGTGGATGAGACATTCCATGGCGGGCGACATTACAAAATTGGCATCAGAGAGCGCCCTTTTAGATACCGGCCTTATTGATGGGGCTATGCTCCGTAAGTTTTCTGATGACCATATAAAAGGCCGGTCTGACCATCATACCACTCTATGGTCACTTTTGATGTTAGACCGCTCCATCTCCAAACTGGGTTTGGAGATGGCTGCCTAAAGAGTTTTCCAGTTATTAACGATTGTCCAGCGCATAGCCTGCTGAACGTACTGTACGGATATAATCCTTATGTCCGTATTCGTTCATAGCTCTGCGTAGGCGTCTGATATGAACGTCAACGGTGCGCGGCTCTACATAAACATCATGTCCCCAGACAGAGTCCAAAAGTTGCTCTCTTGAGAAGACCCGGCCTGGGTTTTCCATAAAGTGTCTGAGCAAACGGTATTCCGTGGGGCCCAAATGTATAGGTTTCTCTTGACGCGTAACGCGGTGAGAAACATTATCTAGCAAGATATCTTCAAATTTAAGTTCCTGGCCAGCGAGGGCAGGGCGCACCCTTCTGAGTACAGCCTGAATGCGCGCTAGTAATTCTTT
>JBNKGK010000376.1:0-3125 GCA_050289785.1 Kordiimonas sp. | reverse complement strand
ATTGATATGCCAAGCAGCCAGAGCATTTGGTGTCCGCAAAAATAATCGTAATCTACCGTCATTCCAGAAGCAAATTCAGCTGTCTGGAATCCAGCAGGATTTTGGCACAAACATCATCTGGATTCCAGATCGCAAGTTTCCCAACCCAAAAACTTTTGGTTTTTGGGTTCAACTAGTGTCTGGAATGACAGAAAGCTCTATTCCGCCGGTGGCACATAACCATCTGCAGCCACGATGAAATCCACCTGGGCTGCATGTTTGCGCAGTTTTTTTGCGGCCTGATATTCTGGTGAATTCCAGAAGGCCATCATCTCATCCATTGAGCGGTATTTCAGCACAATCAGGTTTTCACCCTTATGGGGCCATTCGCCTTCAAGAAGCACGGGTTTTGAAATGGCGAGAATTTCGAGCCCGGCTGCACGGGCCAGAGGGCCGGATTTGGCGGCATATTTGGCCATTTGCTCCGGGTCAACCACGGTGTTGCTCACAATCTGATAAACGGGCTTTTCGGCACCCTCAGTGGCCTGCGCCGCACCTGAAGTGACCGAAAAATGCTGTGATGAAAACATGCCTGCAGCAAATGCCACAGCGCCAAAAGCCATAAAACCAAATAATGTGCGCATAAAAAACCTCCCCTTTTGCGAAGAATTTTTGTAGCAAAAGGGAGGCGTAAGATCAAATTAATACGAACAATCGTTTTATTTCGTGAGTAAAATAGATGGCACTAAAAGTGCCATCTAAGGGATTCTGTTGAGGTTGGTTGCCGTTTAGAACTGATATGTCAGTTTCAATCCATAGGTACGGGGCGCTAAATTTGCTACATACAGATCAGTAACGCTCGCTATATAGGCACTGCTCGTTGCTACTGTATCTGTTAGGTTTCTAACGTAAAATTCAGCAAGCCATGCAGCATCCTCGCTTTCCCATTGTACTCTGGCATTTACCATATGGTAATTTGGAATAACTTCACCACCGTTGGGCAAAGTCGCGGATTCCCTGTTAAAGGCATTACCATATTGATCGCTGATCCAAAGATAGTCCGCTCTTAAAGTTACATTGCCTAGTGAATTCCCTAAATCCATGTCGTATTGAGCACCAATATTTACCTTCCATTTGGGAGACAGGGGTAGGGTATTTCCTTTAAGGTTTTGTTGCCCTGTTACGGGATCCAGTTCTTCTGGTGCAGGAGGTAAAATGGTATCATAGGTCAAATAGTCATCAAATGTTGCATCTAGATACCCGATGGAACCATCTACTTGGAAAGCATCAGTCACAAAAGTCTGAAACTCAAGTTCTGCACCATAACTTGTTGCTTTGGCGGCATTTCGAAGCTGGAATGAGGCAAATGGATTTGTCGCTGTTGCAGGAAAACGCTGAAAGTCTTGCTTGTCGGTATAATCATAGTAGAACAAGGCAAGGTTTGTTCTCATACGGCCACCAAGCCACTCACCTTTCATGCCTGCTTCATAAGCGTTGACATATTCTGGATCATAAGGATCATCCTGGTCAGTATTATATCCTCCGGCCTTGTAACCTTTGGAGTATGAAGCATAGAGCATCATGTCATCGTTAACATGATAGTTCAGCCCCAGTTTACCGGTAATCTCATCCCATTCGTCGCCGTCTCTATTGTCCCGCAAAATATCACCAAAAGTAGGGGCAACAAGAAAACCGCCAAAGAGAGAGGCAGAACTGCCATCTTCCAGTGTGAAATCAAGTATATGGACGCGATCTTTTTCATCTTTTGTATAACGAAGGCCCGCAACCAGTTCCAACTGGTCGGTTAGAGCGTATTGCACTTGGCCATAAGCTGCCATGGACTGAGCGTTAATGCTTGTAGTGGTCTGATAGACTGTTCTGGGGTCATCGGTATCGCCATCATCATAGGTTAGGCCATTACCATCGGTATCATATCTGTCTGAGCGGATATCAAAAGTCAGCTCAGAGTCTTCTTTGTAATAAAAAAGCCCGGTGGTCCACTGGAATGGTCCTTCGTGTGAGGAAACCAACTGCAGCTCTTGCGTAAAGGTCTTATATCCAATACCAAATTCAAATGACTGCCTGCGAACATCGTCGCCGTCTGAATCGTTGATGCCTGTTTTATAGGTGTCATCATAAGCTGTTAACGATTTAAACTGCACGCTGCCAAGATCCCAGCTTATATCAAAAGAAAGGCCTTTTGATTTATCAATCTGTTCGCTAGGTGTATTGGTCGAGCCTTTAAACGGTTCTGTATTGGAAATAATATCGCGAGCAGTCGTAATGAATCTGGAATACACATCCCCATTGTCATCAAAATGGTAAGCATTGAGATACAGTTGAACAGTATCCGTGAGGTCATATTCCAGCGCACCCCGGATAGAGGTGTAGTTAGAGCGGCTTCTATCATCACCGGCAGAGCCAACATTTTCAACATAGCCATCACGCCTGCTATCAGAAACGGCAATTCTGCCCCGCAGTTTATCACTTAACGGGCCACTCATGATCGCCTGAACCTGCCGCTTTTCATAGTTTCCGATGTCAAAGCTAACTGAGCCTTCAAAGTCGTCTGTTGGGCGTTTGGTAATGATGTTGATGTTACCACCAATGGCATTCCTTCCATATAATGTGCCCTGAGGCCCGCGCTGTACTTCAACACGTTCTACATCAAGAAAATCCCGAAACACATAAGCTGTGGACTGGGTGTAATGGCCATTGATATGTAGCGGGACCCCTGGGTCCCCTCCAGCTTGATAGTTTTCACTGCCAACACCGCGGATTGTTGCTTTCGCGGTACCCCCAGTGTTGCTTTGCTCACCAATGCTAAGGCCTGGCACGGTAAACTGCAGATCTTGTGGCATTTCAATGCCGCGCGCTTCCAAGGCTGTTGAAGTATAGGCTGAAATCGCTACAGGCACATCCTGCACATTCTGCACTCGTTTTTCTGCTGTGACGATAATTTCCTCAAGAACAAAAGCATTGCCCTGCTCAGCGCCATCAGCCGAAGCCTCCATGGCATCAGACCGCAGTTCGCTCACGCGTTTTACCACAATCAGGCTATCAGATACTTTTTGGTAGCCGATATCCGTGCCCGCGAGCAATTTGCTCAGGGCTTCATCCATCGTGAGTGTGCCGTTCAGTTGTGG
>JBNKGK010000375.1:0-3138 GCA_050289785.1 Kordiimonas sp. | reverse complement strand
CTGGCAGAGGCCAAAGGGCCACAATATGTACCCATAAAGGCAGGCTTTTGGGCGCTGTCTTGCCAGAGACCAGCTTCTTTTGCCTCAGCTCATGCTCCCCCCCTGTTGCCAAGCCAGCAATAGCCCCAAAAACCATCGTGATGAGAAAAGTGATCATCAGAAACATATTCAGGTTAGCCCCCAACCGAAGGCCCGTGTGCACGATCAGGACTACCGCCACGAGAATACCAATAATCAAATGAACCAAACGCCAGCCGTCATAACTACCCAGCCTGGCGAGAAAGCGAATACGTTTTCTAAGCCCCAACAAAGCGGCAAGTGCCGTGAGCCCCAAAAGCGTGTAACCGGAATATTGCTTCCAGAGACTATCAAACCATAGGTTTCGGAAAAAATCCTCAGGCCTGAATTGCTCACTGAGCGGAATACGTGGCACCATCAAAACGATCAGGGCCACCAAAGCGGCAAATCCTGAAAAACCCACCAGCCATTTCCACCACTTTGCAGCCTCTGGCGGCGCATCGCCCTGTCCCATCAGATCCATCACATGCGGTTTGCAGGAACCACAAACTGAGTTGGCGCTTGTTGCCACCCTCACTTCATCCAAGGTGGAAGCCCCAAGGGTCATGGCATCCAGGATGGCCCCCTTCGTGACCCCTGTGCAGTTACAAACGATTGCTTCTTTTGGCCAGTTGGCAACAGAATCATCATCCGTTTTCCAGATCGTGCCAGTTTTCTTAAATCGCCATGCCTCCCAAAAGCGAATGCTATCCTGCCGCGTGACTGCCTGCTGCAGCTTAGAAGCTTCAGGCCAATCACCTACACCAAGAGCCGCAATCAATTTGCCCCTGTCAGTGAATATGCGGCGATAGGTTCCTGTTGCGGGGTCTTCATATATATATGAGGTGATGTCTGGCTGGTTCACCAGGGGTTCAAAATCACCAATAGAAAAGACATCTGCCTCCAAAACCTTCAGCTTCGTCGCAGGGGTAGAGCCTTTATAGTAAACCGTATCATCCCCGGCAATGGAAGCAGCAGCCACCACCGCCTGTTCATAACCGGGCCCCACCAGGCCATAAACAATATTTTCATGCTCGGCACACTCGCCGACAGCATAAATATGCGGGTCGCTGGTCTGTAAAACATCATTCACCCTGACAGCACGCGCCACCTTGAGGCCAACTTCTCGTGGCAACTGCACATTGGCCCGAACGCCGGTACAGATAATAACCGTGTCGCATTCCACGTCATCGTGTCCGAGAAGGGTAAGCTTTTGCACTTTATGCTCCCCTTCAATGGTTTTGACGGGTTTGCCGGTAATCACCCTGACACCGAGATTTTCAATACGCTCTGCGAGCATGGCCCCTGCCACATCATCCAGTTGGCGAGGCATCAAGCGGATTTCATGCTCAATAACGGTGACAGCGGCCCCACGCTGGCTCATACCTCGTGCAGCCTCAAGCCCCAGAAGTCCGCCACCAATAACCACAACTTTCCGGGCAGACATGGACCGGGCGATCAGCGCCTCAATGTCGTCAAAATTGCGGAAGGTGAAAACGCCTTTGAGGTCAGCCCCTGGAATGGCTGGCACAAAAGCGCGTGACCCCATGGCCAGCACCAGGCGGTCATAATGCATGGTGCGCCCTGTGGAGGTCGTTATTGTTTTCTGCTCGCGGTCAATATCCACCACAGAAACCCCGTCATAACGGTCCACCTTGCCGGGGCGCGGGAAATAATCGGGAAGATATATCTGGCCAAGCTGTGCTTCACCGGCGAGCAATGGGGTGAGTTTAACGCGGTTATAGGGCTGCCAACGCTCGGCATTAAAAAGAACAACATGAAAGCCAAGTCTGGAGAGTTCCTGAGCGGTACGGATACCAACGGGACCTCCGCCCACAATGATAACCGGATAGCCAGTTTGTTCGTTTGACCCTGACTCAAGTACACCTGACAGCGCGTTCATACTTAACGTCTCACTCTACCTGTCGGGGAGCGCTGTCTCATCCATTTTGGGAAAATGCAGGCGCCCTTGCGTATCCAAAAACACGGATACGTCCCGAACGCCGTTGCTCGTCTGCTGCCAAATGCAGCGTATCACGGGGAAACCCCCTAAGCGGGCGCCAATGCTCGCCTGATTAAAACGCTAGTTCATTTAAAAAATATGTTCAAGACCCTTTTTTACAGATAGACGGCAAGCCATGAGTTAACGCCGAGCATACGCGTTTATTGGCTTTGCCGTAGCAGCTGGGGCAATAGTTACTGGTGGGGCATCTATCTGTTCAGAATCATAACCAAAGGCTGTAAAATCATCTTTATATAAAGAGCGTACCTTCTCTAGTGTCTGGTCAGTGTAATATTGCAAATACACGTCTTTAGCGTTCTGCGCATGTGGGGCCCTCTTAATCAATGGTACATTATGCCCTTTCAAAAAAACTTCCAATGCTGACCAGTTTTCCATATGGCCAACAAAATCATAAGCTAGAGCCTGCCACATCAGATTATAGGTTTGCGGCCGAAAGTGCCCTGTCAGGCTACACAAATCAACATCTTCCAGTGCCGAGAGAAAATCGAGAAAACTAAGAGACCTTGCAGGAGGCAACCCTACCTTCCCCATAAAGTCATTTCTGATTTTCCGGCTACGCGCCACACCGAAAAACCGTGCAAGCTTCACCATAGGCCCCCCACTGGCAACATGATGCAGATAAACTGAAAGAAGCCGCGTAAAAGGATTGCGCACCATACTGAAAACCTGAGCCCGATCCAACGAACCGAGCGCAGCCTTAACCAATACATCCTGCCCGACAAAAAAAGGAGAATGCGCTATATCATGCGTTTTACCCCGAAAACTTCTGGTATCAGACCGTCTATCATGGTCTCGCCAGAGACTGTATTTAATGGTTGTACAAGCAACCTTCTGGTTATTGACATATAACAGGTTATGAACAGGGCTATAATGCAAGGCACGCATCTGAATGCTCAATATCTCTGGCCTTATCATCTGCATGGATATGTTATCCTTTCTTCAAAAACCAGATTAATACAGCCCTAACTTCAAGGGATGACAATGTAAAAAAGAAAATGCCCATAGTCAAAAATGGACAAAGAGAAACTGCACCTTAGGGCCAGGACTCATTAATTGAT
>JBNKGK010000374.1:0-3151 GCA_050289785.1 Kordiimonas sp. | reverse complement strand
CTCTGGCAGCCACCACATGGTCTCCCGCCCGCAGGCAGGAAAGCAAAGAGGCTGTCATGGCGGCCATGCCAGTAGCCGTTGCCCGGCCAACTTCCGCACCCTCAAGAAGAGCCATTCTACTTTCAAACATAGTAAGTGTGGGGTTGCTTTGGCGCGAGTAGGTAAAGCCTTCTGCGCGGCCATCAAAGCGCGCTTCGGCTTCTTCTGCTGTTGCGTAAGCAAAACCGGATGTCAGAAAGAGGACCTCACCCATTTCATCAAAATCAGATCGCATGAAGCCGGCACGCACCATCTGGGTTTGACGTGCCCATTTGGAGGTAATATTTTTATCTGTGCCAGTGCGATATTTCATCACGGGTCTCCTGAATTTTACTTTTCTTTATCTACATGGCCATTAGCCGGCGGCCAAGTTGATCCGAACAAGCTGTCACGTCAAGAAGAACCTGTCTTTTCTGTATCAACATTTCTTGCTTTTTTGCGAAGCTGTGGTTAATGATTTGCCAGTCAGGCCTATGCGGGTGTAGCTCAGTGGTAGAGCACAAGCTTCCCAAGCTTGGTGTCGAGGGTTCGATTCCCTTCACCCGCTCCAAATTTCTGGCAGATTAAATCTGACGTAATACGGATATCAAACCCATTGGGCGAAGGGAGACCATCATGAGCGTAACAATTTGGCATAACCCGCGGTGCAGCAAATCCAGACAGACACTGGCCTTGCTGGAAGAAAAAGGGTTAAAGCCATCTGTGCGGCTCTATCTGGAAAATGGTCCCAGTGAAACAGAAATAAAAGATGCGCTTGTAAAACTTCAATTAGATGACCCCAGGGGCCTGATGCGTAAAGGCGAAGCCGAATATAAAGAACAAGGCCTTGCAGGTGTTGATAGCGCGGATGCCCTCATAAAAGCGATGGTAAAAACGCCAAAGCTGATTGAACGCCCTGTTGTTTTTGCAGGGGATAAGGCTGCCCTTGGCCGTCCGCCTGAGAATGTATTAACCATTTTGTAGGCTTAGAAAAAACCTAGTTATTTTTTGTTATGATACTGTCTGGGTCTATGCCCATATTTTTCATGCGATTTCGCCAACGTTGATAGGCAAGAGTTTGCATATCCTCGACTTTGTCTAACTCGTCAGTGATTTCCAGGCCAATTAGCGTTTCAACAACATCCTCTAGGGTTACGAGCCCTTTTACGGTTCCATATTCATCTATGACGAGGGCGATGTGGCTCTTTTCGTGCATCAGGCGGTCAAAGGCATTCGATGTGGAGAGCGTATCCGGGACCATGAGAAAAGGTCTCTTGAAGTCCACCAGTTGTTTGGTGAACTGATCCTTTGCCTGGGTAATCAACAGGTCTGATTTCAGCACATAACTACTTATATCGTCTTTGTTAGAGCTGTATATGGGGATTCGGGAGAAGGGCTTGTCTGCGTGCTGCGTGAAGAATGCCTGCACTGTCATTGTCTCTGGCACCGAAAACATAACAGGGCGAGGCGTCATTATAACTTTGACCGGAATTTTACGCAATCGAAGCAGATTGCTGACAATATTCAGCTCTTTCGGTTCCAATAAGCCTTCCCGAACACCGATCTCAGCCATTGCCTGAATTTCGGCCCTGGTAAAAGTGGTGCCTTTTCCCGAGCGAGAGAGCCAGCGCGTGAGCTTTTCAGTCAACCAGACAAAGGGAAAGAGGAGCTTTGTAAGCCCATTGATGAGTATTGCGATGCTGGGCGCCAGTTTTTGCCAGTAGGTGGCGCCCAGGGTTTTAGGGATAATCTCCGATAATATAAGAATGAGTAGTGTTAATATAGCTGATGTAACGCCCAGATATTCATTCCCAAAAACGATGGCCGCTTGTGCCCCTACACCTGCAGCCCCAATAGTGTGTGCAATCGTGTTTGCTGTGAGAATGGCGGCAAGAGGTCTATCCAGATTATCGGTTAAATGCTGTAGAATATGAGCGCTTCTGCTGCCTTTTCGTTTTAAAGCGGTTACATATGAAGGGCGTACCGATAGAATAACAGCCTCTGCAATGGAACAGAAGCATGAAACACAAAGGGCCAGTAGCAGATATAGAATGAGGAGAGTCATTAATTGCCTGCCAGTTTCTTGTTTCTATAAGTGTTGGTAATATAGTTACCATAAACTCAAAGATTGTATCATCTGTTACTTTTTAGGGTTAGATAGCTTGTGTTTCAGGCGTGGATAATAAAAAGCCTGTGTTAATCCACGCAAACCCAAAAAGATGATAAACGCGCCCCAGATACCGGTGAGGCCATAGGCTTCTGTGAAATAGGAAGCCGTTAGCGCAAAGGGCGCAAAGGCAAAAATCATCGTAAAAAACATGGCGCCACTGGCTGTTGCGCCCACATAAATGCCATCAAACTGGTAACTCCAGACCGAGATAAGCGGCAGGACAACCAACATAGGGGTGAGGATAGCCATTTGCTCTTTCACTGTGTCGATGGTTGTTAAGGTTTCAACCAGCATATCGCCAAACAGATAGAAGCTGATGCTATAAAAAATAGCCGCAGCCCCTGCCCACAGAAAGCCGTAGCTGACACTATTCTTAAACTCCTGAAGGGCCTTCCGGCCATAGGCAGCACCGGATAAGGCTTCTACAGCATAGGCAAAGCCATCAAGACCAAGAGCAATCAGAATAAGAAAGGTTGTCATGATATGGCTAGCGGCCAGCGCATCTTTACCCAGTGAGGCGGAAAAGCGAGTGACAAGGGCAAAGGCGGCGATCAGCAGAAGAGTGCGCAGGAAAAGGTAGCCATTTGTTTGCAACAAGGCTTTCATTTTGGCGGCTTCATAGGTGAGGCGGCTTTTCAGCATGGCGCCAAGGGGGCAACTGCCAATGCCGGAGATCAGCATCATAAGGCCAGCGCCAGCCGCGACCCACTCTGCGATGAGGGAACCCAGAGCGATGCCCGCTACCCCCATATGGAACCCCAGCACAAATATTAAATTCAGGGCAGCATTCAAGCCGTTTAATAAAAGTTGTAGATAAAGGGATTTTTTAGCCTGAGCTGTGCCAATCAAATAGCCGTTAATGCTGAAAAATATCAGGGTCGCGGGGGAAGCCCATATTCTGATGTCAAAATAGGCCTGGAAAAGGGGTATGGTATCAGATGGGGGCCGTAAAAAAACCAGGGC
>JBNKGK010000373.1:0-3158 GCA_050289785.1 Kordiimonas sp. | reverse complement strand
GGGCTGGGCTTATAAAAAGCAACAGCGCGGATGACACCGCTCAAGCAACAATTCCTGAAGCGCATAGAAGCCACCGGGCCCATACCGCTCGCGGACTATATGGCCGAATGCCTGATGCACCCGAAGCATGGCTATTATCAGCAGCAGAAGGTGTTTGGAGCCAAGGGTGATTTTATCACTGCCCCGGAAGTAAGCCAGATGTTCGGCGAAGTGCTGGGCTTGTGGGCTGCCAGTGTATGGCAGAGCATGGGCTGCCCCAAATTCTCGCTTGTGGAACTTGGCCCCGGCCGTGGCACTTTAATGGCTGATATGCTGCGCGCCGCCAAGGCCCTGCCCGGCTTTCTGGAGGCGGCACAAGTACACTTCATTGAGACCAGCACACAGCTGCGGGCATTGCAGAAAGAAAAGGTGCCACACGCCACATGGCATGACAGCATGGCCAGCTTGCCCGCAGGCCCTGCCCTGTTCATCGCCAACGAATTTTTTGATGCCCTGCCCATTCACCAGTTTGAAAAACAAAAGGGAAAATGGCACGAACGCGCTGTTGGCGCTTATGGGGATAACCTCGGCCTGATGCTCACACAGGCGGGGCCAAAACTGGCGCTTATCCCGCCCCCCATTCAAAAAGCACCGGGTGGCAGCATTGCCGAGGTGTGCCCCGCAGGCCTTGCTGTGGCCGCTGATATCGCAGGCCATATTGCAGAGCATAGCGGTGCTGCGCTCTTTATAGATTATGGTTATGCCACCTCCGCCCCCGGTGACACTTTTCAGGCCCTCAAGGCCCATAAGTATGTGGACCCGTTTTCTGAGCCGGGACTGGCTGACCTCACAGCTCATGTAGCTTTTGACCAGCTTGCCACCGCAGCGGCAGGTAAAGGGGCAAGGCCCTCAGCCATCATCAGCCAGGGGCAGTTCCTGATGACCATTGGGCTTGGCGTGCGTGCCCAGGCACTGGCCAGCAAAACAGATGAAGCAGGCCAACAGCGCATTCTTTCCGAGCTAAAGCGCCTCACCGCGCCTGATGAAATGGGCACCCTGTTCAAGGTGCTGGCCCTCATGCACCCCAAGCTGCCCTCCCCTGCCGGATTTTAATACTGCCCTCCTTCATTTTCAGGAATGAACAGTAAGACATGGATACCCCGCTTACGCGGGGCATGACGAACAAGAATAATTTGAGGGCTTTCCTTTATGGTCATGGCCCGATTTAGTCGGGCCAGCCATGGCTTTTTTCTGAAACATCCCACTTTTTAAAATTAAGGATGGCGAGATTTTAATATTTCAGCCCCTTGCGCAAAGCGCCCACTGTGATAGCCTCCCACGCAGGAGCAGCACCCATGACAACAGGCCATTTGAAATGCCCGGAGTTTAAGACCCCTCACTTCTTCTTCAGCCGGGAAGATGGGGTTTCTACTGGCATTTATGAAGGGCTAAACTGCGGCCCCGGATCAGATGATGATCCGGCAAACGTAGATGAAAACCGCCGCATTGCTGCCGGGCTTCTCGCAGGAAGGCGTAGCGAGCCCATGGTATCCCTCTATCAGGAACATGGCATCAACATTGTGCATGTGACAGACGATTCGTACCTTGAGCGCCCCAAAGGCGATGGCATGGTGGCAAACAACCCTGGTATTATCCTTGGCATCCTTACCGCAGATTGCACCCCGGTTTTATTTGAAGACACCGAAGCAGGCGTGGTTGGTGCCGCCCATGCGGGCTGGCAAGGCGCACTGAAGGGCGTGCTGGAAAACACTATCAGCGCCATGGAAAAGCTGGGGGCAACACGGGCAGGCATCAAGGCCGCCATTGGCCCCACTATTGCCCAGCCCAGCTATGAAGTGGGCACGGACTTTAAAGGCCGGTTTCTAAGCGCAGATAAAGGCTACAGCCGTTTTTTTGCTGCGGGCAGAGATGAAAATCATTTCCAGTTTGATCTGCCCGGCTTTGTATCGCATCAGCTAAGGGAAGCGGGCATCAAAAACATCTGGAACGCAGAGGTGGATACCTACGCCAGCGACAACCATTTCTCCTACCGGCGCACAACACATAATAAAGAACCGGATTATGGAAGGCAACTCTCCGCCATCATGCTGCAACCATAAAGTTAAAAGTGCAGGGAATTTATTTTAAATGTGGCGAACGCCTTTACATACTGCCCTTGCACTGATACATCGACGGCGAAATATGGTTCGTCTTCATCGTACGGAGGCCACATCAATGGGCATGAAGATCCTCACCGGGAATGCAAACCCCGAACTGGCAGAAGCAATTGCCGCCTACCTTAATCTGCCGCTTGCAAAAGCTGCAGTGAAGCGTTTCTCTGATCAGGAGGTCTTTGTTGAGATCCATGAGAATGTGCGCGGGGAAGATGTTTTCCTGATCCAGCCGACCAACTTCCCGGCGAATGACCATATGATGGAACTGCTGGTGTGTATTGATGCGCTACGCCGCGCCTCTGCCCGCCGTATCACCGCTGTGCTGCCATACTTTGGCTATGCCCGTCAGGATAGGAAGCCAGGTCCGCGCACCCCGATCTCGGCCAAGCTGGTGGCAAACCTGATTACCACAGCAGGCGCTGACCGCGTACTAACCATGGACCTTCACGCTGGCCAGATTCAGGGCTTCTTTGATATCCCAACAGATAATCTGTACGCCATGCCTGTGCTGGTGCGCGACATGAAAGAAAAATACACTGACCGCAAAACCATGATCGTTTCCCCTGATGTGGGCGGCGTGGTTCGGGCCCGCGCTTACGCGCAGCGCCTTGATGCGCCGATCGCCATCATCGATAAACGCCGCGAGCGCGCGGGTGTGTCCGAAGTGATGCACATCGTTGGTGACGTTAAGGATTATCACTGCGTACTGGTGGACGACATCGTCGACAGCGCTGGCACGCTGTGTAACGCCGCCAAGGCGCTGCACGAATCCGGCGCTTCCAGCGTTTCCGCTTATGTTGCGCACGGCGTGCTTTCGGGCCCAGCCTATGAGCGCATCGAAAACAGCGTGATGGACGAGCTGGTGATCACAGACAGCATCCGCCCGACGGAAGCCTGCAACGTCAACCCGAAAATCCGGGTTGTGACCGTGGCGCCGCTGCGGGCGGAAGCCATGAACCGCATCGCACACGAGACCAGCGTTTCGAGCCTGTTCGAATAAGCGGT
>JBNKGK010000372.1:0-3162 GCA_050289785.1 Kordiimonas sp. | reverse complement strand
AGAAGCATTGGTCGGAGGGGGTGGCCAAAGAAGCAGTGTGGCTCAGTGGGGTGGTGGACAGCTATGAGGAAGCGGAAGCAGTTATGAGCCGAGTGGGACATATTCAGATGTCGGATAGTACAATCTGGCGACGGGTAGAAAAATGGGGAGAGAGGTTTGTGGAAATAGAGCAACAACGACAGCAACAAGCCAATCGAATGCCAACCCGCAATGAGCTATTAAGACCCAGCCAGCAGCGAGAAGGGCACAAAGGAGCGGCAATGGATGGGGCGATGGTGCACATCTTGGAAGAAGGCTGGAAGGAGTTAAAGGTGGGCTGTATTTTTGACATTGAAGTGCGTCCAAGCTTCGATAAAGCGCGTCAAGAATGGGTGGATATGGGCCATGCTATCAAAGTATTAAGGATTAGTATGGCGCGGTCAAGCAAGGAAAGATCAAAAAAGCAGGGCTAAGGGAGCAAGGAGAGGCGATATGGCCAGAGAGAAGCCGCCATACAATCCTTGTTGAACGAGGCCTGTCTTGGAGAGGCAGTTTGTTATTTGGAAATTAAGCAAGTTACCTTGTCGGAAAGAGACAGGGAAATCCAGGTAATTGAGGTGGAAGAAGGCAACACTCTAAAAAATTCAAGGACATTGGCCAAAGATAGATAGCCCCGTAAGGCGGGATTGTTCTTAAATGAAGGATGTGTCATAGCCATTTGTTCGGCATTGGACAAACCAAGACCATTGACGCTGCGGCTCAATTACAGCGCCCGATCAAAGATATAGCACTTGAGACCAACTCGCGGTTGTTTAAGGCGAACGACACCTTTTGGCTTTGATCGTTTCTACCGCAGCCATAGGACGGCCACAGGTGGGACAGGGAAGAGAGAAGTCTGGAGGTTTTGTCACTGGTTGCGGCTCCGCCTCGGATGGGGCTTGATCAAGCTGTGTGGGTTGAGGAGCGAAGCGGTCGGTCAGCAATTGTTTAGCCTGAGAAAGCAACGGACGATAGCTGGGACTAAACAAGCCGTAATATCTGACCTTCACAAAACCTTTAGGCAGGACGTGTTGCAAGAAACGACGGATAAACTCTTCGACGGGCAGGGTGCGGTAACGGGTCTGACCGGAGTTAGCGTCTTTGTAGCGAAAAGTGACCTTGTCATCAGCCAGGCTGACCAGCCGATTGTTACTGATCGCCACCCGAAAAACGTAAGGAGCCAGATACTTCAAAGCGGCGGTGCCATTCCCGACCGACTTACAATGAACGACCCAGTCGGTAGTCCAGGTTTCGGGCGAGACCTGGTCAAAGCAGGGGATCTTTTTCAATTCATCCCGAACCTTGGCCCGAAACAGGATCGACAGGGGCTTGACGTGGACCAGAAACTCCTTTCTGGACGGCAACCATCGCTGACCATCGGCAGCCAGCCCGCCAGCCGGGACCAGGTAGTGAATATGGGGATGATAATTCAATTCACGGGTCCAGGTGTGCAGCACGCCAACCATGCCAACGGTACCTCCCACAAAGCGTGGGTCGGCGGCCAGTTGCTGTAGCGCGGCGGCAGACGTGCGAAAGAGAATGTTGTAGACCGTTTTTTGCTGGCGGCGAGCCACAGGCCTGAGTTGGGCGGGCAAGGTAAAGGTGACCAAAAAATGAGGGCCGGGCAGCAGCAGGGCTTGCTGCTTTTGTAGCCATTGTTCCGCCGTATCGTTCTGACATTTAGGGCAATGGCGGTTCTTGCAAGAATGGTAACTGTACAGGGTCTCATCGCAATCTTCACAATGGAAGACATGTCCACCCAAGGTTTCGGTGCGGCATTGTTCGATCGCCAACATCGCCTGGTGGTGACTGACCGGCATGTGTTGGCCAAATTTCTGCCGATACTGAGGCCCATAACGGCGAAAAATATCGGCGATCTCCATCATGTCAGCTTCTCAACCAGCCGATTGATGCTCTCCGTGGCCTTGGCCTCGGTGTTGGCCGTTAGATGGGTATACAGGGCAGTGGTTGCCAGGGAATTGTGCCCCAGGTAGCTTTGCAGCAGACGCAGGCTGACCCCATCTTCAAGCAAATGCGTACTCCAGGAGTGACGCAAGGTGTGGATCGTGGCGTGCTTTTGCAGACCACTCTCTTTCAGGGCTGCTGTAAAAGCACGCTGAAGGCTGCGCCCGTTCATCGGTTTCCTGGCGGTGGAGATGACGCCATCTCGCTTCCGAAGCGGAAACAGCCAGACCGGATGGCGATGGGTGATCCAATATTGGCGCAACAGGGACAACGTGCGTTGGGGTAAGGGGACATAGCGATCCTTGTTGCCTTTGCCTCCCCGAATGTGAAGCATCATCCGGGCGCTGTCAATATCTGCAACCTGAAGCTGAACGCCTTCTTGCAGCCGTAAACCGCAGCCATAAATGGTGCTCAAGCAGACCCGGTAGTGCAGATGCCGCACACACTTGAGTACCCGCTGCACCTCTTCTCGGCTGAGAATGACCGGCAGCTTTCGTTCTCGGGGTGGCCTGACCAATGTCAAAGCCGGCATCTCCCGACCGAGGGTCTGTTCATAAAAAAACTTGACCGCGCAGAGCGCAACGGTACTGGTACTCCGTGAATACTGTTTTTCGTTTTTGAGGTAAAGAAAGTACTGGCGTAACTCTTCCTCTGTAATGAGGTCTGGGGACTTGCCATAATGGAGGGCGAGTTGTTGCATCGCCCCAACATAGGCCTGTTGCGTTCGCTCCGACAGGCCCCGTAACTGCATCCCTTCTACCATTTTTTGTCGTAAGGGTGTCATCATCGCTATATCTCCTTGTCTTGATGTGAGTTAATAGATACAAGGAAATATAGCTGGGGAGTTATATTACGTGGTTGATTCTAGGGTCTGTAAAATCTGCGCGAAGCGCTTCGTTCAATAACCCTATATCTGTCTATTATTAACCCAAATCTTCCTTCCTACACTTGAACCATCCATGGAAGGTGTGGTATGAAAATGAAGGTATTTATCTTTCCAACAACCTATCCTCTTTCCAGGTGGAAGAAGGTTTTATCATATTGCCCATAAGGCCGAATGAATGCTCGGTAATATTAAAAGATGTCACTATTGGTATAGGTTTTCACTGGGAGAGAAAAGAAGATCAGGTTTTTAAGGGTGGCTTGAAGTTTATCATTGAAAATGAGAAAATCACAATT
>JBNKGK010000371.1:0-3165 GCA_050289785.1 Kordiimonas sp. | reverse complement strand
GTTACGGTATCGAAACAACTGTTGTGGACGGGACAGACCTGAATGCCTGGAAAGCAGGGGTGAAACCAAATACCAAAGTGTTTTTTCTGGAAACACCAGCAAACCCAACGCTGGAAATTGTCGATATCCGCGCTGTTGCAGATATCGCCCATGAAGCAGGCGCCAAACTAGTGGTTGATAATGTGTTTGCAACACCTGTTCTGCAGCGCCCCTTAGAACTGGGGGCAGATATTGTCAGCTATTCCACAACCAAACATATCGACGGCCAGGGCCGCTGCCTTGGTGGCATTGTTCTGTGTGACAAGGAATTTGATGAGACTCACCTCTTCCCTTTCTATCGCCACACAGGGTGTGCCATGTCCCCCTTTAATGCATGGGTGATGCTAAAAGGTCTTGAAACACTATCACTACGTGTTCATGCCATGTGTGATAATGCAGAAACTGTAGCGGCTGCCCTAGCTGAACGAGTGAGTGATGTAAGGCACCCTAATCTGCCAAGCTTTAAGCAGAAGGAGCTTGCTTTTTCTCAAATGGAGCGGGGTGGCACCATGGTTGTTTTCGAGCTGCCTGGTGGCCGCGATCAGGCATTCCCTTTCCTTAATGCCTTGGAAATTATAGACATTTCCAACAATTTGGGAGACTCCCGCTCGATCGCCACCCATCCATGGAGTACCACACACAAGGCACTGGCTGAAGAAACCCGGCTGGAGCTGGGCATAACACCCGGTATGATCCGGCTGTCTGTTGGGCTTGAAGATGCAGGCGATCTCATCCATGATGTGATGCAGGCACTGGATAAAGCGGGCGTATAAAGGAAGCCGATGCAGGAAGACCTGATAGACGATGTGTTGACCTTTAATCAGGTAACCAAAGGTATCCGGGTGGCTGTTCAGTCTTATTATTTGTCTGAGCAGTCAAAACCCGATGACCAGCAATTTGTCTGGGCTTATCGGATCAAAATCACCAACGAACGTAACGCCTCTGCCCAGCTCATGAGCCGCCACTGGATTATCACCAATGGCCTTGGAAAAGTGCAGGAAGTACACGGTGAAGGCGTCATTGGTGAGCAACCTGTAATCAACCCAGGGGAATCATTCGTTTATACAAGCGGAACACCACTGACGACACCAACAGGTTTCATGCGCGGTAGTTATGACATGCAGGAATCTGACGGCACACTATTCACCGTGGACATACCGACATTTTCATTGGATAGCCCTCACATGTCTCTTCATATAAACTAGGGCTTGCCGCTGTGCTTGATCTCAGGCCTGTTTTCTTCACTCTGGGTTCTCTGATCCTGATTTTGGCAGGGGGTATGGCTTTGCCAACAATTGCCGATGTGATTGTTGGCAATCCTGATTGGCAAACCTTCCTGATTGCCATGTTTTTCTCGGCCTCCACGGGCGGCATGTTGATGTTGGCAAACAGGGGAACAGGCAATGCCCTTGACCTGAGGCAAGCTTTTCTGCTCACAAGCCTTGCCTGGGCCGTCTTGGCTGGCTTTGCGGCCCTTCCCATCGCCTTTTCAGAATTGAACCTGAGCTATACAGATGCCTATTTTGAGGCCATCAGCGGCCTGACAACCACAGGCTCCACCGTCATATCCGGCCTGGACCATGCCCCCCCGGCATCTTGTTATGGCGGGGCATTCTTCAATGGTTTGGGGGCATTGGCATTGTTGTAATGGCCGTTGCAGTGCTACCCATGTTGCAAGTAGGCGGTATGCAGGTTTTCAGGGTGGAAAGCTTTGAAACTGTAGAAAAAATATTGCCACGTGCTGCCCAGATATCTGGTGCCATCAGTGGTTTATATGTAGCCCTGACGGCTTTCTGCATGTTGTTGTTCATGGTAGCTGGTATGACCGCTTTTGAAGCCCTGGTGCATGCCATGACAACCATCTCAACAGGTGGTTTCTCCACCTCTGATTCTTCAATGGGCTATTTTGACAGTTATGCCATCGATATGATCACAACAGTGTTTATGATCATTGGCTCACTGCCCTTTATCCTGTTTCTGCAGGTTTTGAGAGGGCGCCCCATTGCACTATGGCAGGATGAACAGGTTCGTGGTTTCCTAAAGCTGGTAGTAGCTCTTATTTCAGGTGTAACGCTTTGGCTGATCCTCTGGAAAGATTTCACCCTGGCTGATGCTTTCCGCTATGGCAGTTTTAATATTGTTTCTGTGCTGACTGGCACCGGCTATGCTTCCACTGATTATGGCCAATGGGGCGGGTTTTCTGCCACCTTGTTCTTTCTTGTTATGTTCATTGGTGGTTGTGCCGGGTCCACAAGCTGCGGCATCAAAATCTTCCGCTTTCAGGTGCTGATCAAATCCATGCAGTCTTGGATGGAACATATTCTGCAACCCAATGGTATGTTTGTGGCCAGATATAATGGCAGGCCCATCCCCAAAGACGTGCGTAGCTCTGTGCTCAGTTTTCTGGTATTATTCTTCCTTGTCTTCGTGATTTTGTCGATCGGCGTGGCGGAAACAGGGGTCGATTGGCTGACAGCTCTATCCAGTGTTGGCACCTCCATGGCCAATGTTGGGCCGGGTGTAGGAGACGTTGTGGGACCCGCGGGGAACTTCAGTTCATTAACAGATACCGCCAAATGGCTTTTGTCCCTTGGTATGCTGATTGGTCGTCTGGAGGTTTTCTCTGTGTTGGTGTTATTCTCACCAGCCTTCTGGCGGGCCTGAATTATAGCGGATGTGCCACTCAGAAGCGGTACCCTTATCAGCGAGGTCATAACTGAAGCGTATGAAATGTTTTCTTGTTGTTATTCTGTTTGCCCTCACCGGCCCTCTCCACGCCTCTGATTATGCGACCATCAGCCAGGAATTTGCTCTTGGTAACTATGAAGAGGTGCGCACAGCAGGGCAAAAGATGAACACCGCACAAGGCATGTCGCTTGCCTGTCAGGCAGGGCTGGTGATCGGTGGCTATTATCAGGAGGGAAACGAAGCCGTCCAGACCTTGCATCGGGCCATTACTGACTGTGCCACCTCTCTCCAGCAACGACCAAATGACCTTGAAACAAAAATCAGCTTTGCGCTGGGCCTCAGCTTTGAAAGCAAAAGATGGGGAGATGTGAGCCTGGCAAAAAAAGCAAAACGCCTGCTGAACGAACTGGTGGACGAACACCCTGGCAGTGCACTGGC
>JBNKGK010000370.1:0-3247 GCA_050289785.1 Kordiimonas sp. | reverse complement strand
AAGTATTCAGTTTCACCAAAAGCAGAAAGCCTACAGCCGTGAACCGCAAAAGAGTGTAGGAGAAATAAAATGGCATTCACCGCTTTGGCAGCCGGCGTATCCGGCCTCCAGGCCTTTACTGAAGGCGTGGGCGTTATCGCCGACAACATCACAAACGTTAACACAATTGGTTACAAGGAAACCCGTTCCCGGTTTTCCACCCTGGTAACCGAAACAGCAGCTCTTTCATCCTATTCCCCAGGGGGCGTGAAAAGCTTTTCTGAAACATTGGTGAGCAAACAAGGGCTTTTGCAGCCATCTGGCTCAGCCACTGACCTTTCAGTGGACGGCGCGGGCTTCTTTGCTGTGCGTCAGGGTGAGAATGCCAATGATACCGGAGGGGAAATACTGTTCACCCGTGCAGGTGCCTTTTCACAGGATGCAGAAGGTTATTTCAAAAACACTGCGGGGCTATACCTGATGGGCTGGCCTGTGGATGCCCAGGGTAATATCCCCAGCAACCAGAATGATACAGGCGAACTGGTGCCAATTAATATTAACCAGCTTAACGGGTTTGGCGCAGCCACCCAGAATGTAGGTTTCCGCGCAAACCTGCAGTCCAGCACAGCCATTACTTCATCCTATACGACAGGGACACTGGCTGATGGCACGGTGGCAGGTGACTTTGAAACCAACATTCAGGTTTATGACTCTCAGGGCCGTGAACATACCGTTGTGTTAAGCGCGTTGAAAACAGCGACAAACACCTGGAGCTATGAGATCTTTTTTGATGACCCCACTGTACTGGACAGCGCCCATACTGATGGCCTGATTGGTAGTGGGGAGTTGCAGTTCAATCCAGATGGAACCATTGATCTGGGCAGCTCAACCCTGACGGACATCAGCTCGAATGCAGTGACGCTACCTGATGGTTCCCTGACATTTGACTATGACAGCAGCTCCACTGCAGCAGCCGCTGTAGATCAGGGGTCAATCACATTCAACTTTGGTACTGATGGCGCAGCGAACGGCTTTTCCCAGTTCGATAGCCTATCTACCCTGATTTCATCCAGTGTTGACGGTGCTAATTTTGATAACGTGAATGGTGTTTCCATCGGACAGGACGGCGATGTAACAGCCCTGTTTGATAACGGCCTCACCCTTACCGTGTTTAAAATTCCGGTTGCCACTTTCCAAAACGCTGATGGCCTGACACGCAGACAAGGCAATGCTTACGGCCTATCTGACCTTTCGGGTGATTTCGCCCTGCAACAGGCAGGTTTTGGTGGGGCGGGTAATATTGCGCCGAACTCTCTGGAGCAATCCACTGTTGACCTGGCCAGTGAGTTTGCTGAGTTGATCAAAGTACAGAGAGCTTTCTCGGCCTCAACGCGGATCATTACGACTGCAGACCAAATTCTGGAAGAACTGACCAGAATTTAAACCTGACTGACACTCTTTTGCACGAAAGCGGGCAGCCGAATGGCTGCTCGTTTTTGTTTGTGGCCTTATGCTTTCAGGCTATCTGCAATTGCCTGCGCCGCTGCGGCAGGATTATCAGCCAGTGTTATAGGCCTGCCAATCACCAAAACATCCGCCCCAGCTTCAACAGCATCACTTGGAGTTAATACCCTTTTCTGATCCCCCACATCGGTACCAGCTGGGCGAATACCCGGCACAATCAACTTGAAATTTTCATGTGTTGCTTTTCGGGCCAACGTGATTTCCCTAGGGCTACACACCATGCCATCAAGGCCATTATTCATCGCCAAAGCAGCTAATCGTGCAACCTGATCCTCCACACTATCCTGAACGCCTATGGCTTGCAGGTCAGTCCCGTCCAGACTGGTCAGAATAGTGACACCAACCACCCAGGGCTTTTCATGGCCGTGCTTATCCGCTTCCTCTGCCGCGGTCTCCGCAGCTCTGCGCATCATTTCGGGGCCACCCTGTGTATGGATAGTCAGTATTTTAGGCCCCAGAGGCGCAACGGCCCGAATGGCCCCCGCTACAGTGTTTGGGATATCGTGAAATTTCAAATCCAGGAAGATTGGTACACCAGTATCCGCAACGGCCTGAAATCCGGGCGCTCCCTTCGCGCAAAAAAACTCCAGCCCCAGCTTAATGCCCCCAACCGAAGCCTTTACGGACTGAGCTAAAGCCACAGCAATCTCTGTGTCTGTCGTATCAAGGGCGCAGAAAATGCGTTGATGAGGCTCCAAAGAGTTACAGGACATATGAGGCTCCCAAGCGATGAATGCATGTACTGGATGCCCTTTAAACGCCCTTTACAGAGTTTTTTCCAGCTATTTTTTACTCTGCTTAATGATGATGAGAAACAATGGTGTGCGCCTCTTTAGCATTTTTCTTATGTTCATCTTCAGAAAGGGCTGCAACCTGACCTTCAAGTTCATTCGCTCTGCGCTCGGCTTTGCGCCTGCGCGTGAATGCTTTCAGCCTTAACCAGCCGGTAACACCAGCCGCAGCAAGAAGCCCGATAAATATTCCGACAAAAATTAAAAAGAAAGCCGGTATTGCATAATCCCCCTCAAGGGGAAAAAGCGAAACGTCAACTAGTTGACGATTATTAACCGAGAATAAGATAAGGCATGCCGCCAGAGAAAACCAAAAGGTGTGGCGAATCAACTTAAGAAGCGACCTTGCCATTCATTTCACCAATGCAAGTGACCAAAACAATTCTTAACTATTCAGGCGTTCCCGCAGTTCCTTACCAGTTTTAAAGTAAGGCACTCGCTTCTCTGATACTTCAACTTTTTCGCCAGTTCTAGGGTTCCGCCCAACACGTGCGGGGCGTTCCTTCACAGAAAAAGCCCCAAACCCTCTTAGTTCCACACGGTCTCCGCGAGAAAGTGCACTAGTGATTTCATCAAATATCTTAGAAACAATACGTTCAACATCCCGATAAAACAGATGGGGATTGGCCTCAGCAATTTTTGTAATCAACTCAGATTTGATCATCTGTTTCCTCCCACAGGGACCGAATAATCATCACTCAACACTTATAGCGCCTGCGTACGTTAAGGGCAAAGCCTGCCATCGAAGGAGGCTTTCGTCAAGATAAGCCTCTCAAAGAAAAGGCTTTTATGCAAGAAATCAGGGGTTTTTTGTCTATTTTTTTTACAGCACGCATTACTCTTTTTTTCACCCAAAGTGACTGTATATCGGGGCCTGCGTTGGTTGGGGCTAGCAATCGGTGGTGCAAGAGTGGGTAACGAAAGTGAAGAGGCTTTGATTCGTTCCACGCACT
>JBNKGK010000369.1:0-3282 GCA_050289785.1 Kordiimonas sp. | reverse complement strand
CCACTCCCGACGCTAAGCGGCAAGGCTTTTGGTGTTTTTGCCAATATTGAATATTACCTGACCGACCAGCTGGAACTGGTGCTTGGGGGGCGTTACAGTTATGATAAAAAGAGCATGGTACGTGGCCTTGTAAGATCCCTGCCTTTGGATGGTGTGGTTCTTCAAGCCGATGCGACTGATGAAACCAACGACTGGGGCAAGTTTACTTTCAGGTCAGGTCTTAATTATCATGTGAACGATGATGTGATGGTTTATGCTTCTTATTCCACCGGATATCGCTCAGGGGGGTTCAATGGTGGAGCACTGTTTGATACAGCTTACGACCCGGAGACCATCAATGCTCTGGAGTTGGGCATAAAAAGTCGTTGGTTTGATGATCGTGTACAGTTGAATATGGCTGTTTTCCACAACGATTATAAAGACAAACAGGAATTGTCCAGTCAGTTGGTTGGATCTGATTTTCAGACCAGTATTGGTAATTCTGCTTCGGCAACTGTAAAGGGGCTAGAGGTTGAGTTTGAGGCCCTTGTATCTGAAGGGCTTAAAGTAGATGCCAATATCGGTTATATGGATGCCACATATGATGAGTTCAGCAGCTTCGATATTTATCGGTCAGACGATGGGGATATTGATCTTAAAGGGAAATATTTACCGTTTGCGCCGAAATGGAAGTTCAATATTGGCGCGCAATATGAATTGCCACTTGGTTCAGCAGGCAGCTTGACTGCTCGTCTGGATTATAATTGGGTTGGTGAATATTTCACGTCATACTTCAATCGCACGATTGCGGAACACGGGAATGTGAGTGACCAGGTGCGTCCATATGATACCCTTAATGCACGTCTTACTTGGGAAAATAGTGAAGAGGATTGGAAAGGTGAACTTTATGTTATGAACCTAACAGATGCCTCGAACCGCACCTATCAGTCCCCCACTTTCCACCGTGCAGGGATACAGGCAGTTTGGTATTTGCCTCCCCGTATGTATGGAGTTAAATTGACGCATAAGTTTTAGGATATATCATCAATCAAAAAGAAAGGGCCGGTTTTCCGGCCCTTTGCTTTTGGCTCCTAATTCCCCGTAAAATCGACGGATTTTTTTTCAAGAAAAGCTTTTATGGCTTCCTGCATATCATTGCTTGCTGCTGCCACCATAAATTGATCCCTGTCCATATAGGTAGCGGCAGGGTTTAGAGCTTTTGCTGCCATATCGATGGCCTGTTTTGTCATGCGCACAGGGATAGGGGGTAGGCTGGCATATTTGTCAGCAAGGGTTTGTGCAGTTGTTAAGGCTTCGCCTGACTTTGTTATTTCTTGGGCCAGGCCCCATGCCATGGCCTCTTCCGCTGAAATAGCTTCGCCGAGAATGGTAATCTGCTTGGCGCGTGCAGGCCCTACCAGGTTCACCAGCCTTGGGTTTGCATGCCAGCCCATGTTCATGCCCAAGGGTATCTCCGGCAACCGAAAATGGGCATCTGTGGCAATGATTCTAATGTCACAAGCGAGGGATAGTGCCATTGCGCCGCCAACACAGAATTTCTCTATGGCACAGATAGTGACTTGTTCAAGCGCTTCCCAAGCATCACACATATCCGGGCCATGGCGCAGGTTATTACGCCATTCCAGCAAAGAGCCTTTACCCCAGTTCGCCTGCTCCTCATCCTTCAGGTCTGCGCCCGCAGAAAAGCCAGTGTCTTTGCCATAAAGAATAATGGCTGTGCTCTCAGTATCTTCTCTTAGAAAACGGGCAACATCACGCAGTTCCCGCATGGCTTTTGCTGAGATGCTGTTGAGCCGGTCACTCCGTTCAAAGCGCACTAATATGGAACGGCCTTTTCTCTCGAGGCTAATATAGTCGCTGAATTTTTCAAACTGTACCATAGAATTTTCTCCTCACTGTATAGGACTGAATTAGCCCATTTTTCCGGGTCGCCAATTTTTCCAAAAAAATTTTGTCGCGGTTTGTGCGGGTGTCTCGTCTTTTATTGGTAGGAGAAGTGTGTGCTAGGTGGCCATTCGTGTTTTAGGGAGGTTCATGTTACACTATGAACCAGTGTAGGGCAGACAGGGGTTTGGTGGAGGTGAAGCGGGAGCAGTTTCTTGAAAGTGCCTTTGTGCGCCATTGGGCTGGTTTATACCGCTATGTGAAGCGGACATTGCCAGGGGCTGGTGGCGACGCTGCTGATATTGCCCAATCGGCTTTTTCTAAGCTGGCGGAACTACCGGAGCCCGATAAAATTCAAAACACGAAAGCCTTTTTATATAAAACGGCCCATAATCTCGCAATTGATGGCCTAAGGCATGCACAGGTGCAACATAAGCACACGGTGGAGGTGCTTAGAAGCCAGACACTGACTGGAAGCCCGGAATACAATGGGCAAACGGACAGCGAAGACATCGTCCTGAAGCGGGAAAGGCTGGCGATGTTGATGAAAATAATAGAAAAAATGCCGGGAAAACGGAAGCGCATATTTGTGCTGAACAGGGTACACGGCCTGAGTTACGACGAAATTGCCAAGCGCGAGGGCATGAAAAAGACAGCAGTGACACGCCATATTTTTCGCGCACTGGAAGACTGCCGAAGAGAGATGGACGAGATATTCGAGCAAGAGATGCTCCGTCCCGTTCCTATAAGAACCGCAGCAAACGATGGTGAAGAACGATGAGTGCGCATCAATTCGAGAGTAAAAATATGACTGTGGGTGAACAGGCTTCCTGGTGGCAGGCCAAACTTGGGGTGGGGGATTTAACAGCCGCTGAATTGAAGGCATTCAATAGCTGGTTATGCGCTACGCCTGAGCATGCAGACGCCTATGAGAGTGTATGCACCATCTGGGAGGAGGCGGCAGAGCTTCATGAACTGGCAGCGGATGTGCCTCTTTACGAGGCCGAACAAAGCTCGCTAAAAGCTTTGAAAGATGCGTTTTTGTGGATACTCAAGCCCGCTAGGGTTGCAGCAATTGCTGCGGCGTCCTTGGTTGCTTTTGCAATGCCGTGGCAAGCTTGGCTGGATATTCCGGAACAATATGAAACAGAAATAGCGGAAATATCCGAGGTGAGGTTGGCAGATGGTACAACAGTTATGCTTGGGGCCAGGTCCAGTCTTGTTGTTTATTTTACTGATCATGAGCGTCGCGTGAAATTGCAGGCGGGTGAGGCCTTCTTTGACGTGGCAGCCACTCCCGAACGCCCGTTTGTGGTGCAGACCCCCGAGGCTCTTGTTCGGGTGCTTGGAACCAGTTTCAATGTGCATACCAGCCTGGAAAATTCAGAGATTGAGGTA
>JBNKGK010000368.1:0-3291 GCA_050289785.1 Kordiimonas sp. | reverse complement strand
TATGGAGGTAACGGAGACGATAATATCTATGGAGGAAAAGGCGATACTAATAGCACAGGAACCAACGATGAAATTGAAGCAGGATCAGGAAATGATCTAGTTTATGCTTCCGGTGGAAACGACATCATCAATGGGAATGCCGGGAATGATACGCTTTTTGGCGGTTCTGGCAATGACACAATTGATGCCGGGGAAGATAATGACCTCATATATGGAGGAGCCGGTGACGACTGGTTAACCGGAGGTGCAGGCCGCGACACCTTTGGTTTTGTTTCTGGCTTTGGTGACGACAGGATTAATGACTTCACCGTTGCTGAAACAGATGGTGACATGCTTGATTTTACTGAGATTGAAGGGCTGTCAGCCCAAACACTACAGCAAAATACCAGCTTCACTGCAGGAAACGCACTGATCACAATTGGTAGCGACAGCATCTTGCTTATCAACATATCATCAGCTCAATTTCAAGATGCTATAGACAATCAGCAAATACTATTTAGCTAGAATATACAAAAACGGCTGCACCGGATGATGCAGCCGTTTTAAAACTATCCAGAAATCTGTCAGGCTGTGGCGAAAATGGTTATCTCTGAGAACCGGCGCGCAGCGTACTTAACGTACGTGAGCACCGGAAGCGCAAGAGATAGCTATTTGCAGCCCGGCATGGCAGATTTCCTAGTTCTTTTCTTTATCAACCATTTTGCCTTCTTCCATCCACGGCATCAGGCCGCGCAGTTTGGCACCCACTTCTTCAATCTGGTGGCGTGCTGCAAGGCCGCGGTGTGCTTTCAGCTCTGGGTTGCCGGCGTTATTGTCGGTGATGAAATCTTTCACGAAACGACCTTGCTGGATATCTTCCAGAACACGTTTCATTTCAGCTTTTGTTTCAGAAGTAATAATGCGTGGGCCAGTTTTATAATCGCCATATTCCGCTGTGTTGGAGATGGAGTAACGCATGTTGGCGATACCGCCTTCATAGATCAGATCCACAATCAACTTCACTTCGTGCAGGCACTCAAAGTAAGCCATTTCAGGGGCATAGCCTGCTTCCACCAGTGTTTCGAAACCAGCTTTGATCAGCTCGGAAACGCCGCCACACAGCACAGCCTGCTCACCGAAGAGGTCTGTTTCACATTCTTCACGGAAATTTGTTTCGATAATACCAGAGCGGCCACCACCGATAGCAGAAGCATAGGAAAGGCACAGATCATGGGCTTTGCCAGAAGCATCCTGATGCACGGCGATCAGGCAAGGCACGCCTTTGCCCATGGCATATTGTGCACGCACTGTATGGCCGGGGCCTTTTGGCGCAACCATGATCACGTCCAGATCAGCGCGAGGCTGGATCAGGCCGAAGTGAATGTTCAGGCCATGCGCAAACATCAGCGCGGCGCCTTCCTTCAGGTTGGCAACCAGCTCATCAGCATAGATGGCGGCCTGATGCTCATCAGGGGCCAGAACCATAACCATGTCAGCCTCTTTAGCGGCTTCGGCTGCTGTTTTGCAGGTAAAGCCCGCGGCTTCTGCTTTCTTGCGTGTGGCAGAGCCTTCACGCAGGGCAACGATCACATTCGCCACACCAGAATCGCGCAGGTTAGCCGCGTGGGCGTGGCCCTGGCTACCATAACCAACGATGGCAATTGTTTTGTCTTTAACCAGATTTACATCTGCATCACTATCAAAATAAACTCGCATTTCAGTATCCTCTAACGGGCGTCCGCCCCATCTAATGCCTGAAGAAAAGTCCTTTGCTACGCTCCGTATACTTTCCCTCAATTTCCTAATTCACCGGATTAAACTCCAGAGTTAAAACAAACTGGACTTTTATCCGACTATTATAATCCGCCCTGACCACGAGAAAGGGCCACAGCACCCGTGCGTGCGACCTCTACTAACCCAAGATCGCTCATTAATTCAACAAAGGCGTCAATTTTTTCTGATGAGCCTGTCAGCTCGAACACAAAACTTGCGCGGGTAGAATCAACCACACGTGCCCGGAATGCATCAGAAAGACGTAGCGCCTCCACCCGCTTTTCACCCGCGCCAGACACTTTAATAAGTGCCAACTCACGCGATACATAGGCCCCATCAATGGTGAGGTCCGCAACACGGTGAACCGGCACCAAGCGGTCAAGCTGCGCTTTGATCTGCTCAATCACCATGCGTGTGCCAGAGGTCACAACAGTAATACGGGATTGCCCGCTATCCTTGTCCACCTCAGCCACTGTCAGGCTCTCGATATTATAACCACGCCCAGAGAACAGGCCGATAACCCGCGCCAGAACACCCGCTTCGTTATCCACAATCACACTGATTGTGTGTGTTGCAATTTGGCCAACTTCTTTCATCAAGTCATCCATTCTACTTATCTATCATCCTGAACAGACTGTGGCTTATACCACAGCGCGGGCGTTGTCATCTGTTGGTTGCTCAATCACATCACCAGACAGCATCATTTCATTATGTGCTGCACCAGCGGGCACCATTGGGAAGCAGTTTTCCAGTTTGGCCACACGGCAATCCACAATCACGGGGCCATCTGTATCGATCATTTCCTGAATGGTGGCATCCAGCTCTGCCGGGTCTTCCACACACAAGCCTTTCATGCCGTATGCTTCAGCCAGCTTCACGAAATCAGGCAGGGAAGCCGAATAGCTTTCAGAGCGGCGGCCATCATAGGTGAGGTCCTGCCACTGGCGTACCATGCCCATAAACTCGTTATTCAGAATGAACACTTTTACAGGCAGGTTATACTGAACAGCTGTGCCAAGTTCCTGAATGTTCATCTGGATAGAGGCTTCACCGGCTACATCAATACACAGGCGATCAGGGTTAGCGATCTGCGCGCCAATCGCGGCTGGCAGGCCATACCCCATAGTGCCAAGACCACCTGATGTTAACCAGCGGTTTGGCTTATCAAAACCGATAAACTGCGCAGCCCACATCTGGTGCTGCCCCACTTCTGTCGAGATAATCGGGTCTCTGTCTTTTGTCAGGTCATGCAGGCGCTCCAGCGCTTTTTGTGGCATGATCACTTCATCTCTATCTTTATAGAAGAGGCTTTTCTTGCCGCGCCATTCGTTGATCTGATCCCACCAGGCAGCCAGAGCAGGCTGTTTTTTGCCAAGCTTCTCTTCTTTCCATACCTTGATGAGCTGACGCAGCGCATTGAGGCTGCGCTCCCGGCTGTCGGCGCGCACTCGCTGGATCGTTTCCACCTCGTCCAGGACCAGAATCAGACCCTTGCGTCCTGTCTGGCGCAGCATCACCAGGAGCCCACGCAAGAAACCC
>JBNKGK010000367.1:0-3310 GCA_050289785.1 Kordiimonas sp. | reverse complement strand
CACACCTTCCAGAACAACAGCAAAAGCCCCTGCCTCTGCCACGGCTTTAGCATCATCAATAATGGGCTGCCACTCATCAACAGTGCGCCCTCTGGCACCATAGCCACCGGCCGCCAGCACAGACTGGGGCATGAGCCCCACATGCGCAAGTACAGGGATACCGCGTTTTACCAGAAAGTTGATTGTTTCAGCCATTTCCTGTCCGCCTTCCAGTTTCACTGCCCCTGCTCCGGTCTCTGAAAGCACACGAGCGCAATTTCTGAAAGCTTGTTCTTTTGATTCTTCATAGGAGCCAAAAGGCATATCGACCACAACAAGCGCCTGTTTGGCACCGCGGCAAACGGCACGAGCGTGGCTGATCATCATATCGAGGGACACAGCCAGCGTTGAATCCATACCATAGAGAACCATGCCAACGCTGTCGCCTACCAACAGCAGGTCGCAGTGCTTATCGAGGCGCGCTGCCATCGGCGTAATATAGGCTGTGAGACAAACAATCGGGTTTGAGCCTTTCATCGCAGCGATATTTTTGGCTGTCATCTGGCGTTTTGGCCTGGCATCAACTGCTGGATTTTTATTCGTTGTGGACATTTGATCCCTCTCATTGTTTCCCTATTGCCCTAAGGTCTATTGTAGGTGAGGCATAAGATAGTTGTGAAGCCGCCGCTGACAAGCTGCTTAAGCCATGTTTTGAGCATAGTGATAGGTGCTTTTGCCGGAAAAAGGTGTGCTTACTTACTAAACCCAATAACCTTTATGGCTTTTTCCAGTGTCTCTCTCTCCCATACAAACATTCCTAAAAGATAGGTCGCTGTGGACAGAAATGCAATAACCACAAGGGATGTTAGCGATAGGTAAGAAGGCGTTGTTTCTGTAATTTTAAAGATCAGGACAGGGATAGTTGATAACAGGGTCATACGAAGGGGGCGAAGGAGAGCCTTGGCTATCTCCAATCGGGAAATATAACCAAGTTTCGCGAGCTGAGATGTGGAAACAGCTAGATAGCTGATCATGGGAATGACCATAAGTGTAGCGATCCACTGCAGACTAAGAAAAAAAGCAAGCATAAGAACTGCAACTTTTGTGATTTGCTGGGCTAACTGATTGCGTACCAGTGCACCGCCATGGCCTAAGGCAACCAAAGCAGAACAGGCCAAGGCAACTGGACTTGCAAGAAGGCTGTATACCAGGAAATAAGGTGAGATAAGGGCTGCAGGCTCCCAGGCACTGCCAAATAATGTCAGTATAATCTCAGGTGCAACTACGGTGATAACAGCTCCTGCGGGCCATACTATTATGGCATACAAAGTCATAACTTCGCTGATGACAGGTGTGATGGGATTGCCGCTTTTGTGTTGCCTTGCAATTTCTGGCACCAGAACATTATGAAAGCTCATCTGTCCCACTTGGGAAATGAGCCGCGGCAGTGTGTAAGCGCGATCAAATTGAGCCGAAGGTGCAAGTCCTAACAACTTGCCTAAAATGAAATTGTTCGATTGAGAGCCTATCATGCCGATGATAACGGCAGCAGATAAAGAGAACCCGTAATTAATAACGGTTTTAATATCTTTAAAACGGGGCACCATTGGAATGCTTTTCTGGAAAGCTATGGTGCCGATAAGGGCTGTCACCAGTCGTTCTGAGACAATGGCCATGGCTAAAGACAAGGCACCATAGCCACTGATGACTGCTCCGACGGTCACAAGCGCAGAAACAAAAAGGGCTGATTGCTCAAGAGCCATGAAAGCTTTGAACCGCATTTCCCGCCTCAGAAGCCCATTCATTATAGGTAGATGTGTGTTCAGGGCTGTGGCGAGAGCGAGCAGATACATGATATCTTTTATCTGAGGGCTGCCGTAAAAAACACTAAAAGGATAAGCCAGTGCCCATAGAATAAGGGACAGGGTGACATTTAGTATGAGGTTGGCAGTAAAAACCGAGCGTAACATAGGCTGGTTAAGGTCAGCGTAACTTGCTACAAAGTTATTAATACCAGCGCTTTCAAAAGCACGAACCAAAGCTGTGGCAGCGATAGCTACACCAAAAGCTCCTAACTCCTCTGGTGTGAGCATGCGTGCAACAAAAATTGAAAGACCAAACTGGATAATCAATTTGAGCACTGATGACATGCTGGAGAAATATAGGGAGCGCCCAAGGCTCATGGCTTGCTCTGCCCTTAACTGAAAGTAAGCTGTTTTCGCCACGTTATAGAGCCTGTGATACGGCGTCCAGTAGAATTTCAAATGGCCTCAGTGGCTTAGAAGCGCCAGACTATGCGCTCATTCATGAACTTGTAGAACCATCCCATGATGACATTGTATCTCTTGTATATAAAGCGCACCTGCCTGTAATGCATGATATAATTCTGCTTGAGCAACTTACAGATCAGGGCGCGTGATATAGGGATGTCACTTTGTTTTAAAATATAGATTGTGGCCGGAAGAAAGGGAAAAACTCTGTAGAATGGTGACGTATGATCCCTTCTTACACTTTCAGCGTATTTCTGCAGTGAGGTGACTTCCCGGTTCATCAAAATAGCATCCACCTCTTCATAATCACCCAGTAAAAGCGTTTTGATAGTAAAAACAAAATCCTGTGCATGCATGATTTTTGTGGGGTAGCAGTCCTTAACGGCCTGAGTCCGAAACAGGCCGTACATGCGGTTATTGTTGAGGCCTTTTTCAAAAAAAGTTTGCAGTTTCGCTTCAAAATGCCCTTTCAGCGAGAAGGTATCATCAGCAATGCTGACTGTTCCATCCTCATATAAATGCCTGCACTTGGGAACAGCCGCAATGAGAGTGGTGTTTTTTTCCAGAACCTGCAAACATTGTTGCAGGAAATCAGGCTCCCAATAATCGTCTCCAGCCAACCAGACAAAATACTCTGTCGTGGCCTGATGGATGAGAAATGGAAAATTATTATAATATAGCTTGGCCTCCGGGGTGATCAGATGGCAATCAGCCCTCCCCTTAATCAGTTCTTCTACTATCAGAACAGACCGATCCGTTGAAAGGTCATTTGATATGATAATCTGAAAATCCTGAAGACTTTGCGCAAAAATACTCAGCAAGCACCTTTTAATAGTGCGCTCATTATTAAAGAGAGGTATCCCTATCGTGATTTTGGGCATGAAACCAACATCGGTTATTCACATTACTTTCTTCTTATAGCCCGTAATCGTGTAATGTCGTTCAACATTTTTTGTGATGGCGCCCCAATGGCTTGATTTGACTCGTGCCTGATGAAAGTCGAATGCTTCGCTATCTATAAACTCTTCGTAAACGTGAAAAATGTTGGGCTCTGTCGTATC
>JBNKGK010000366.1:0-3314 GCA_050289785.1 Kordiimonas sp. | reverse complement strand
AAGTCATGAACTCAACCAGTTCACCGAAGAAAGGACGCTCGCTGTGAACAGCGTAGAAAGTTTCAGCCTGAGCCTGTGTCATCTGGATGCGCTTTTGCGCAACAATGCGCAGGCCAGCGGCTTCCAGTTTCGCATTCACAGCACCTGTCAGGTTGCGGTTTGTTGCATCTGGTTTAATGATTGAAAAAGTACGTTGCACAGCCATGCGATTAATCCTTTAAAAAGCATGTTTAAAATTCATTCGCGGGCCTTATAACGGCTTAAAGCCCTAATGCCAAGCCTTGCGTTGCAGGAAGCAAAGACTTGTGATACTTGCCGCTCCATGCTGCACATAAATGACATAACCTATCGTATTGCCGGTCGTCTGTTATTTGACGAGGCCACCATCCATGTGCCGCCCGGCCATAAGGTTGGTCTGGTTGGTAAAAATGGCGCTGGTAAATCCACCCTGATCAAAATCATCCTTGGGGAACTTGGTGTGGAATCAGGTGAGGTTTCTGTCCGGCGCACAGCGCACGTGGGGCATGTGGGGCAAGAGGCCCCCGGCGGGCCGGAAAGCCTGCTTGAAACGGTGCTGGCCTCTAATAAAGAATTAGTAAGCCTGCAAAAAGAAGCTGAAACAGCGACAGACCCAAACCGTATTGCAGAAGTGCACACCCGCCTCGCGGATATCAACGCGCATTCAGCGGAATCTCGCGCTGCTATTATTCTATCGGGGCTTGGTTTTGATAAAGAGGCGCAGGCCCGCCCCTGTAGCAGTTATTCTGGCGGTTGGCGGATGCGCGTAGCACTTGCCTGCGTACTGTTTAACGAGCCAGACCTTCTTCTCCTTGATGAGCCAACCAACTATCTCGACCTTGAAGGGGTGATCTGGCTAGAAAATTTCCTCAGGAACTATCCTTACACGGTGATTATTGTCAGCCACGACAGAGACCTTTTAAACAAAGCTGTCACCCATATCGTGCATCTGGAAAATGCCAAATTGAACCTCTATACAGGTGGTTATGACCGTTTTGAGGAACTGCGCCGTGAGATGATTGAGCGTCAAATGGCGCTGAAGACCAAGCAGGAAAGCGAAAAGCGGCACATTCAGGCCTTTGTGGACCGCTTTAAAGCCAAAGCCAGCAAAGCCAAACAGGCACAGAGCCGACTGAAAGCGCTTGAGCGTATGAAACCCATCGCGACAATGGTGGAGGATAATACCATCGCTTTTAATTTTCCCAAGCCAGAGCCGCTCTCTTCACCGCTGATTGCTCTTGAGACTGCCAGTGTGGGTTATGAAGCTGATAAACCCATTCTCAAAAAGCTTGATCTGCGTGTGGATATGGATGACCGGATCGCCCTTTTGGGAGCTAACGGTAACGGTAAATCCACTTTCGCCAAGCTTTTGGCGGGCAAGCTCAAGGCACAGGAAGGTAAAATGCGGAAGCCGAAGAAGTTGAAGGTGGGCTATTTTGCCCAGCATCAGCTGGACGAGCTTATGCCAGGGCGCAGCCCATTTGACCATCTGGCAAAGAAAATGCCTGAAGCGATTGAAGCCAAGGTTCGTGCGCGCCTTGGCAGCTTTGGTTTTGGCATTGATAAGGCTGACCGGCCTGTTGAATCGCTCTCTGGCGGTGAAAAAGCGCGGTTAATGTTTGCACTCGCCACCTTTGAGCAGCCCCAATTGCTTATTCTTGATGAACCAACAAACCATCTTGATGTGGATAGCCGGGAATCGCTCATTCATGCAGTGAACGAATATGACGGCGCGGTGCTGCTGATCAGCCACGACAGGCACCTTGTGGAAGCCTGCGTTGACCGTCTGTGGATTGTAGAAAAAGGCGATGTGAAGCGTTTTGATGGTGACCTTGAGGATTACAAACAGCACCTTTTAAAGGAACGTGCTGGTGAACGGGCTGAAAAGCGCGGTGCCAAGGTGGGGGACCCAAAAAAGGCTGCCCGCCAGAATGCGGCTGAAATTCGGCGCAAGCTAGCCCCTTATAAACGTGCAGTTGAAAAAGCTGAGGCCCTTATAGAGAAGCTGGAAATGGAAAAAGAAAAACTGGATAAAGTTCTAGCGGACTCAGCGCTTTATGAACCAGGCAATGAAGACAAGGTTTCCAAATATAGCAAAATGGCCAGCGAGCTGAGCGCAAAACTGGAAGACGCAGAGCAAAACTGGATGGAAGCAGAAGAGAAACTTGCCTCAGAAGAAGCTCTTATTTTAGATTAGGTTTTTAATATACATCATTGATTTAATTTATTTTCCATGCGTTAGCGATATCCTTTTCAACTTCTACTTCAAAAGGAATGCTATCATGTGTGGCTCCCTCAACCGTCAGGAAGATGTCATCTGGCTTTATAACGGATTTGAGGGCAGCACCTGATTCATACACAACGATTTTATCAGCTGTGCCATGGTAGATTCTGATATGCGTAGCGCTTTTTGCCAGATTAGTATCATTTGCTAATGGATATCTATTCAGAAAGCCCGGTAAAAAGGGATAGCGCCTTTCAGCCACATCATGCACTGATTTCATGGGTGCAAAGAGAATAAGATTATCCACAGGCCTATGTGCGGCAATGTGAGTGGCAAAGAGAGTACCCAGCGAATAGCCGACAACACGCACCCCCTTCTTTTCATATCGGGTAGCTGCGTAATCATACCATTTTTCTGCGTCAGCCAATAAAAGCTCTTTGGAAAGCGGTCCTGTGCTTTTGCCAAACCCTCGGTAATCCATGGAGAGCACATCATAACCCAAGTTGATAAAGGTTTGGGCCATACGCTCTGATTTGTCCACATTGCCAGCATTACCTTTGAAATATAAAACCAGATTTTCATTATCCGGACGCGCCTTGAACAGCACGGCGTTTAACCTGCCCTCTCCGTTATCCAGCCATATCGTCTCTGTTGAGTTTTTAAAGGAATAACTATGGTCTTGAGAAACGGGAGCAAAAGCAAACAGCATCTGTTCCTGAAAGAGATATACATATCCCAAAATCAGCCCGTATATGATTGCCAATACTGACACCGAGAGTTTGAGTATCTTCACCTGTTACTCCTTACCCCCGTGTGTGAATTAGACCATATTCAGACTGTATAATATAGGGAAATTATCATATGGGTTATGTGACATATGATGCGTATGGGAGGGGACTATGCAAAAACACATCTATTCAGCGATATTAGGAATATTGATTTTTTCTCATGTGATTCATACAGATTTATTGTGTAACCTTTTTTCCCCTGTATTATTCCTCATGGTTATTTGACTATTTCCACCTGATAAGAACCTCCTATGTGGTAATGCAGGTTGTATGTGCTCTTTGAA
>JBNKGK010000365.1:0-3341 GCA_050289785.1 Kordiimonas sp. | reverse complement strand
CAGTGTTTCTGCCTCTGCACCAAATAAGTCACCGAACCGTATAATCTCGGCCAGGCTGCGGGTGATAACGGCAGCTTTGGCATTCTCTCCCAAATCAAGGCCAGCGACGATACCGGTTGCGATGGCAAGCACATTCTTCACTGCCCCACCAATCTGTGCGCCTCGGATATCCTTGTTATAATATAGGCGGAAGGTGGGCTGGCCCAGGGCTTTCACCAATTGCATGCCGATGGTTTTGTCTTCAGCTGCGAGGGTCAGCGCACACGGTTTTCCCTTAGCTACCTCTGAGGCGAATGTGGGGCCAGACAGAATGGCCACTGGGTGTTTTGGCGCTACTTCTGACAGCACATCGCTTAACAGCTTGCCGGTTGAAACTTCAATGCCTTTGGAGCAAATGATGAGAGGTGTGCCCGGCTTCAGGTGTTTCACAAGCGCTTCGCCGGATGACCGTAAATGCTGTGCAGGGCTTACGAGCAGGATGGCTTCGCAGTCAGCAAGGTCAGCTAAATCACTGGTAGCCTGAATGTTGGGGCTTAAGGTGATATCAGGCAAAAACATGCTGTTCTGATGGATGCGGTTAATGCTCTCAACTACCTCGGGTTCCCGTGCCCATATCACGGTATCGCGCCCTGCCGATGTGATGGCTGCAGCAAGTGCTGTTCCCCAGGCACCCGCGCCTAAAACCCCTACTTTTTGCAAGTTTACCTCTCCCTGATTCATGCTTGGTTACATTGCCTCGGTCTTTACGGCTGGGCAAGCTCTTTAAAGCATTGCTTAGGCTTTTGCACCTTTTTTCCCTTTTCCTACAATGGGTTTTGCACTTTCATCAAGCGGCCAGCGAGGACGTGTGGGATGGTCAATATCGTTCACATCTGGATTGGCTAGAAATCTCTCCACACCTGCCCAGGCAATCATGGCACCATTATCTGTGCATAAATTCAGGGGAGGGGCGTGGAAGCTAAGCTCCTCATCCTGTGTCAGGGTCTGAATTTGGCTGCGCAGATAGCTGTTTGCAGCCACGCCGCCTGCCACTACCAGCGGGAAATTTTGCTTGCCTGTTTGCTCTCTGAACAGCTGAATAGCGTTTTTCAGCCTGTCTGTCAGGCACAGGCCAATAACCTGCTGGAAGGCGGCACAGATGTCGGCTCTATCATCAGGGTAAAGCATGCCTCGCTCTGCCACGCAGGCTTCTGCTTGTCGGCGCACAGCGCTCTTGAGGCCAGAGAAGGAAAAGTCACAGCCCGGTTTGCCATACATAGGCTTGGGCAGGGCGAAGCGATCAGGATTGCCATTCTCTGCAGCTTTTTCAACCGCTGGCCCGCCTGGGTAACCAAGGCCCAAAAGCTTGGCAGTTTTATCGAAAGCCTCGCCTGCTGCATCATCGATGGTGCTGCCGAGCCTGCTGTACTGTCCTACACCTGTCACCGCCAGTATCTGGCAGTGCCCGCCGGACACCAGTAGCAGTAGGAAAGGAAAGTCAATATCTTCCACCAGTCGGGCTGTTAGTGCATGGCCTTCAAGGTGATTAACAGCAATGAAGGGTTTGTCGGATGCTTTGGCAATGGCTTTGGCGGTGAGGGCGCCTACCATCAGCCCGCCAATCAGGCCGGGGCCTGTGGTTGCCGCAATGGCATCCAGATCAGCAAAGCTCAGTCCGGCAGCAGCCATCAGTTTTTTCAGCATATGGTCAAGGTGCGAGATATGCTGTCTGGCCGCAATTTCAGGCACAACCCCGCCAAATTCTGCGTGCACATCAATTTGCGACAAAACACGATGCGCCAATATCTGCTTATCGGCGCTGACAATGGCAGCGGCCGTTTCGTCACAGCTGGTTTCAATGCCCAGCACAATGGGGGATGAGGCTTGCCCCGGCATATTATTCCATCTTTCTTTAGTTCAGTTTGAAGAAAAGTCCCTCGCTGCGCTCAGTGTGTTTTCCTTCAGTTTTCATGGTGTTAAACAAACTCGAGGCGGCTCTTCGCTTGTTTAACATGTTTTTCTGACACGATTTTGAGGCTTGGTAGCTCAAAATCGTGTCATGTAGCTTGCCAGATATATAGTCTGGCAGGCTAACAAAAAAGCCTGATCCGCGTGCAAAGCCGTCTTAAGCGCGGATCAGTCAATATGAGTCCGGGGAAAAGTACACCGAACCGAAGGTGAGGGACTTTTTCACGCATAACTTTTTACACTTGGGTGTTTCAGTTTAAAACTCTATAACCCAATAAAGGCTCGATAGCATTCAGAGAGGGTTTTGTGCAACAAGCGATCAAGATTGGAACCAGAGGCAGCCCATTGGCATTAGCGCAGGCTGAGGATGTAAAAGCCAGATTGGTGGCAGCGCATAAAGCGTTAACGCCCGAGTCCGTAGAGATTGTGATCATTAAGACCACGGGAGATATTATTCTCGATCGCCCGCTGATGACCGCGGGCGGCAAGGGCCTGTTCACCAAGGAAATTGAGGAAGCCCTGATTGCGGGCGATATTGATTGCGCCGTGCATTCTAGCAAGGATATGCCAACCCGCCAGCCTGAAGGCCTGGTGTTAAGCACATTCCTGCAACGCGAAGATGCGCGTGATGTGTTCATCAGTAAAAAATATCGCAGTTTTAACGACATGCCGGAAGGGGCGGTTTTAGGCACCTCGTCACTCAGACGGCGTGCCATGGCTCTGCGGTTGCGGCCAGATATAAAAGTGGTGGATTTCCGCGGCAATGTGCAGACCCGCCTTAAAAAGCTGGAAGACGGCGTGGCGGATGCCACTTTCTTGGCTCAGGCAGGGTTGAACCGGCTGGATATGGCGTCTGTGGCTACTGAGAGCCTGGCGGCGGATGCATTTCTGCCAGCACCGGCTCAGGGGGCGGTTACTGTGGAGATCAGAGAAGCGGATGAGCAGATGGCTGGCCTCTTGGCCCCTCTGCACTGTGATGTAACGGCTCTTGCTGTAACGGCAGAGCGCGCCTTTTTGGCCGCATTGGATGGTTCTTGCCGCACACCTATTGCGGCATACGCGACAATCACAGAAAATAAGGTTATGATGCAGGCCATGTTATTATCTCTGGACGGTCAGATTGTTTTTGAGCGTGCGGGGGAGAGTGAAAAGACAATAGAAGCAGCAGTCGCCATGGGCCATGATCTGGGGTACCAGATACGCACTGTGGCCGGCCCTGACTTTTTTGAGAAACTAGCCCAAGATGTGCTGGCGGAGATTGTATGAGCACCATCCTGATAACAAGGCCCACTGAAGAAGCAACAAAAACCACAGAAAAGGTGAAGCGATTGGGGCACACGGTGCTGCAGGCCCCTATGATGCGGATTGAGCCGGTTTCTTTTGAGATTCCGGAT
>JBNKGK010000364.1:0-3364 GCA_050289785.1 Kordiimonas sp. | reverse complement strand
TTTCACCGATAAAAATTAGCATTTTTGACCAACGCCACACCTAAGTAGCGGTGAAAAATTAAGAAATGGAAATACCGTTTTACAGATATTTTTCCGCTCATCGTCAATAATGCCAAGTAGTAGAAACTCAACGAATCTCGCAACATTTTATATATTGCATATATCCGGGTAATAGGTTGTTTTTAAATCATAAATACGGGTCATTTTAGGGAAAGTGACACGTCTAATAAGAGGGCGCCCTTCTTTCTCTCGTCTGTATGAGGAGCCCTTTTACAAACGACAACACAGGAGAGATTTATGCTTTCTAAAAGCAACAGATGGCCCTTTATTGTCTCAGCGCTATGGATTGCTATCATAACAGTTGGGGGTGCGGTAACAGGTGAAACAAACGACTTTATCATCAAAACGAAACAAGGCCGGTTAATGGGGGCCCCAGCAGAAACCTCTCATAGCGGCATCACTGTTTTCAAAGGCATTCCTTATGCCATACCCCCAGTGGGTGAGCGGCGCTGGAAACATGCCGAAGCCGCCCCCGCGTGGAAAGGTGTGCGTGATGCCACACGTTTTGGGCCAGATTGCATACAGCCACCTGCGCTCGAAGGTAGTTTCTATTACACAACAACCCCCATGCAGAGTGAGGATTGCCTATATCTGAATGTGTGGACAGGTGGCACAGCAGGTGACAAAAGACCTGTGATGGTTTGGATCCATGGAGGCGGTTTTGCCTTTGGATCGGGCGCCAAGCCCTCCTATGACGGGACAGAACTAGCCCGAAAAGGTGTGGTTCTCGTGACCCTTAACTACAGAATGGGTCTGTTTGGGAATTATATTCATCCGGATTTATCTGCAGAATCCCCCGTGGGCGCATCGGGTAATTACGGCTGGACAGACCAGATACAGGCCCTCAAATGGGTCCAGCAAAATATTGAAGCTTTTGGTGGAGACCCGAATAATGTGACTATTTTTGGCGAGTCTGCTGGCGGACGAAGCGTTCACTTACTGCTGGCCAGCCCTCTCATCCGTGGTCTGATCCACAAAGCCATTTCTGAGAGCGGCGTGCATAACCTGCCCAACCGCTATCTGAAAAAACCGTATCTTGATCGCCCCTCAGCCGAACATGCGGGCCTGGACTTTGCCCAAAAGGCCGGTGGCCTAACCTTGGCTGACCTCAGGGCAATGCCAGCGCAGACCCTCCTTAAACTCAGCTCTCAACACCATTTTCTCACGTCGGCAGAATATCCTGTTGTGGATGGCTGGTTCCTCACTGATCAGGTAGACACAATCTATGCTGAAGGTCAGCAAATGGATGTACCCGTCATAATAGGCTTCACGGCGAATGAAGGGGGTGGCTTGGCAGACTTTGGCCTGATCCCTGAAGTACCCAAGAACAAAGCAGCTTATATTGCCGAAGCCAAAGAACGATTCGGCAATTTAGCTGATGACTATCTACGCCTATACCCCGGCGATAACCTGATTGAAGACCTGTTTAATTCATACAGGGATGATGACTACACTGGTGCTATGCAGCGCTGGGCGCGGCAGGTTTCAGAAAAACTGACTTCAGATGCCTATCTTTATTATTTTTCCCACATACCACCGGGATGTGACGTGGAACGCCCTTTCCCGCTTGGAGGCAAAAATAAATGGATTATCGGCGCCTATCACGCCAGTGAAATACCCTATGTTTTCAATAATGTGGCAAAGAACAGCACACTAAGCCCTAACATTCCATCTGAACCAGCCACCAAAACAGACCTTGGCCTCGCCAATACCATGTCAGACTATTGGGTAGCCTTTGCAAAAACAGGCAAACCCTCTTCCAACGGCAACCCGGTGTGGCAGCCCTATGCTAAAGACCAGGCCTTTATGGAATTTAATAAAGGGGCACAGCCGGGTCATAACCTGATGCCTGAGGAGCTAAAACTATATGAAGCCATGGTGGCCCGTAAATATAAAAACGGCATGTATTGGACTCACGGTGAAATGGGCTTCAATAACCGAACGGAGAGGCCACAGACCTAACCTCCGTCCCTTCAAAAAGAATCATCCACCTTTGGTTGTCAGAGGTGGATTTTTTCCAATATGGACCTCCTGCCATCAATTCCTGACGGAAAGGCTTTTTTCCAGACTGCTGTTACGATAAGCTTTCTCAAAATGCGGTAGACAGCGGAAACAATAAGATGACAGGGCGGCTAATCGGAAACATATACAGGCCCAGCGGTAATTTCATGGGTGACGGACATTATATCGGCAATACCTATGTCCGCGGCATCATGCAAGGTGCTGTGCGGCAAGGCCTCCGTCCGAAAACAATCCTGAAAAAAGCTGGCATTTCCCCCGAAGCTTATGATGACCCCAAAGCCAAGCTAACCGGCGTTGAGGGACAACGACTGATTTTTACCCTTCAGGGTATCTTAAACGACGTCCTCTTGGGGTTTATGGAGCAACCCTGCACCCTGGCCTTCGAGCAGGAACAGCTTAGAGCGCGGCATAGGGGCATTACACTCGGTGATACACTCGTGATGTCCACCCAGTTCCGTCAGGCTGTACGGCACGATATGGAATATGATTATATCACCGACGATAAAGCCAATGAGTTCACGGTGATCAGCCGCTATAAAACTGTGGAAGGCATGAACGGTCATTTCCTGTATTGGGTCCGACTACTCTCCTTTAGGCAATATTATAGCTGGTTAGTCGGTAAATATCTGCCCCTGAACTACCTATGTTTTACCCATAGCCCACCAGATCCGGAGCACATGGATAATTATTTCGGCTTTTTTAACTGCGAAGTACGTTTTAATCAGCCCGATAATTCATACACATTCAGCAAGAATTACCTGAAATACCCGATTATGCGTTCAGTCGTTGAAAATCAGGATTTCTTTGCCTTGTGCCCTGACTGCTTCGTGGCGCCTACCTATGAAACCAGTTGGTCGAGACGCACGGAACATGCGCTTCTGCGTCTGCAGCATGATGGCATCTGGGTGCCTAGCATTGCCACGGTTGCAGGCATGATGTCGCTCACCGCCCGCACCCTCAGGCGTTATCTTGCCCAGGAAAATGAAAGCTTTCGCCGAATCAAAACCAAATTACGGCGCGATGAAGCCATTCGCCTGCTCACAACAACACAGATGCCCATCGCCGCCATTTCCACCAATATCGGATTTGGTGAACCAGGCGAATTTACCCGTGCTTTTGTGGAATGGACCGGACACACACCATCCCAATATCGCAGCCTGCACCGTGAGGGCATTCTCTAAGGTCCTGATCTTATCTCTAATAATTTAAAAAAATTAACGATATATAAACTTATAGTTGTTATAATGTCCAATTAGGTGGGGGAAATTCTATAGAAATAGGA
>JBNKGK010000363.1:0-3373 GCA_050289785.1 Kordiimonas sp. | reverse complement strand
CTCCTCAGCTCACCATGAAAGACATGGGCATGGACCATAACATGATGGAACATATGAAAATGGATCACCATATGCCGGTGCCAGCACATGCTCATGCAAAAGGCCCAGGTGTTGTAAACACAGCCATGAGCCCCATGAGCCGACTGCATGAACCCGGTACCGGCCTTGAAAACGTGCCACACAGAACACTCACCTATGCTGACCTGAGAAGCCTGGCGCCCACCCCGGACCAAAGGCAACCTGAAAGGGAAATGGAGCTTCATCTCACCGGCAACATGGAACGCTACATGTGGTCCTTTGACGGAGAGAAATTCACAGAAGTGACAGAGCCCATCCTGTTCAGGGAGGGGGAACGCCTGCGCCTTACCATGGTAAATGATACCATGATGGCGCATCCCATTCACCTGCACGGCATGTTCTTTGATGTGGTAAACGGCGCAGACACACACAAGCCCCGCAAACACACTATTGTAGTCAAACCGGGAGAAAAACTCTCTGTGGATATCACTGCCGACGCTGTGGGAGACTGGGCGTTTCATTGCCATCTGCTGTATCATATGCATGCTGGCATGTTCCGCATTGTTTCAGTAAAGCCTGAAAGGAGGGATGGGGCATGATCAGAAAAATACTGTTCAGCCTGAGCCTCTGCCTCAGCTTGCCAACATATGCTGAGGGGCCTTATGATTCCGCCGCCATGGACAAGGCCAGAAAGGCACTTTTCAAAGCTGCTGGCGGGCAGAAGCTGTCCCTTATAGAAGCCGAAAGACTGGAGTTTAAAACAGCAGAAGAAGAACTTGTGTGGGACATACAAGGCTGGTATGGCGGCGATCTCCACAAGCTATGGATCAAAACTGAAGGCGACTATTCTTTCCCGAATGACCAATTTGGTGAAGCGGAAATTCAGGCCCTCTACAGCCGGGCAACCACGGCCTTCTTTGATATGCAGGTGGGCCTGCGCCATGATATCAATCCAAATCCTTCCCGCACTTATGCTGTTGTTGGCTTACAAGGGCTGGCCCCTTACTGGCTGGAAGTGGATGCTGCGGCCTTCATCAGCAACAAAGGGGATATCTTTGCACGGCTGGAAGTGGAATATGAGATTTTGTTAACGCAGCGGCTTATCCTGCAACCGCGCACAGAATTAAACTTTGCCCTGCAGAATGTAGAAGAATTGCAAACAGGAGCCGGGCTCAGTAGCTCAGATATTGGCCTGAGGCTACGCTATGAAGTAAAACGCCAGTTTGCCCCCTATATCGGGCTATCCTGGCGGCAAGCCTATGGCAACACAGCTGATTATCTGCGCACTGATGGAAATAACAGCAGTGACATAAGCTTTCTTGCCGGCGTCCGGCTTTGGTATTAAAAAAGGGGCCGCAAAGCCCCTTTTATCAAAACGCAGCAATACCTAGCAGCTTATTTCACTGTCCAGGTCTGGCCAGAATACATCAGGTCCTTCAGTGACCGCGTTTTGGTGCGGGCCGCTTCTACTTGCCCAAGCACTGCATCGGTGTAGCTGTGATCTGCGGGCTGTTCATAAATAACCCCCATCGCCATTGGCTCATTCGGCGCACCACCCAGCTCTGCCAGCATGCGGGCAAGCTGTAGATTGGTTTTATCATGGGTCAGCACATCATCTTCCGTGATGCCATTTTCACCCACGGTTACAACTTCAAGAGAGAAAGTAGCCGGGTTAAAACGGATGCCTTTATTCTTCTCTTTTCCAAATAGCATCTTTTCACCATGGGAGAGCAGAAGCTGCTTGTCAGCCGCTGTGGCTTTATTGGTCACGCCAGCCCAAACGGCATCGTTATAAACGATACAGTTCTGCAGAATTTCCACAAAGGACGCACCTTTAAACGCATGAGACGCCGCAAACACCTCTGGCATATGCTTCTGGGCTGTATCCACCGTGCGGGCCGCAAAACGCGCACCACTACCCAGCGCAAAGCTGATCGGATTCATCGTCGGATCAACAGAGCCTTGTGGTGAGGAAGGAGAGCGTGTGCCCTCATCAGACGTGGGGGAATATTGCCCTTTGGTAAGGCCGTAAATCTTGTTGTTAAACAACAGGATGTTCACGTCCACATTACGGCGCAGCACATGCATCAGGTGGTTACCACCGATGGAAAGGCCGTCACCATCGCCTGTTACCAGCCACACATCCAGCTCAGGGTTCGCAAGCTTCAGCCCTGTGGCAATCGCAGGCGCACGACCATGAATGGTGTGGAAACCATAGGTATTCATGTAATAAGGAAAGCGGCTGGAGCAGCCGATACCAGATACAAATACCGTGTTCTCACGGGCCACACCCAGCTCTGGCAGGGTGCGCTGCATGCATTTCAGGATCGCATAGTCACCACAGCCAGGGCACCAGCGGACTTCCTGGTCACTGGTGAAATCCTTAATGGTGAGCTTCTCTTTCTTCAGGGCGCTTAATTCAGTCATATTACCTGCTCCCTCTACGCTTTTACTTCAGCGCGGATCGCATCCAGCACTTCCTGGATTTTGAACGGCTGGCCAGACACTTTGTTTAGTGGCTTGGCATCAATCAGATATTTATCTCTCAGGATCGTCTTCAACTGGCCTGTGTTCATCTCTGGCACCAGCACTTTGTTGAAGCTTCGCAGTACCTCTTCCAGATTACGTGGGAAGGGGCTGAGATACCGGATATGAACATGAGAAACGCTCAGGCCTTCTTCTCTCGCCGCTTTCACCGCCTCTGAGATTGGGCCATAGGTTGAGCCCCAGCCAACAACAACCAGTTCACCTTTGTCCTCGCCCTGATCAATATCCTGCAAAGGAATATCGTTCGCAATGCCTTCAACCTTGGCAAGACGGGTGTCTGTCATCTTCTGGTGGTTTTCAGGGTCATAGGAAATATGGCCCGTATCAAAGCTTTTCTCAATACCGCCAATCCGGTGTTCGCAGCCGGGTGTGCCGGGCACAGCCCAGTTCCGCGCCAGTGTTTTCTCATCCCGTTTGAACGGGTTGAACTCAGCGCCTTCGCCCGGTGTGCCTACAAGTTCCACCGTGAACGGCTCCAGCGCATCCACATCAGGCAGCTTCCATGGTTCAGCGGCATTGGCGATGAAACCATCGGTGAGCAGCATCACAGGGGTCATATATTTCACAGCAAGGCGGCAAGCCTCAATCGCGGTTTCAAAACAATCACCAGGGCTGCGCGTGGAAAGCACAGGCATTGGCGCGTCGCCATTGCGGCCATATACGGCCTGATACAGGTCAGACTGCTCTGTTTTGGTTGGCAAGCCAGTTGAGGGCCCGCCCCGCTGACTGTTGATCACCACAACGGGCAGCTCTGTTGAAATAGCAAGGCCAAGCGCCTCACCCTTCAGCGCAATGCCCGGCCCAGATG
>JBNKGK010000362.1:0-3391 GCA_050289785.1 Kordiimonas sp. | reverse complement strand
AATTGCACTAACAACATCCTCTGACGGCAATATACTTGCTTTATGGCAAGAACCCGATTCTACCGTTACGTTTCGGGGCTTTGACATTAACTATTCACCTATCGTCACGGGTACCTTCACTGGCGCTGTCACCGAGGGCAATGAAGGCGATGATCCGGTTACGGCCTCTGGCACTCTGTCGATCAGCGATGTGGATGCCGATGACAACCCAGCCTTCAATGATGTGGCCGCCACGGATAGTGATAATGGCTATGGCAGTTTTGCACTCACCAGCGGCACATGGACCTATACGCTTGATCAAACCACCGTGCAGACCCTAGACGCCGGGGATACGGCCACAGATACAATCACCTACACCGCCACCGATGGCACCGAACAGCAGATCAGCGTCACCATAACAGGCAGCAATGATACCCCAACAAGTGCGGATGGCACTGTGGCAGCAAGAGAGGATGTCAGTTTCACATTCTCCCGCTCTGATTTTGACTTTTCCGATGTGGATGACGATGCAGCCCTCACCTTCATCCGCGTTGATAACCTGCCTTCGCACGGCACGCTGGCGCTTTCTGGCGCGGCTGTCAGTGCAAGGGATGAGATAGCCGTGGCTGACATTGCGAACCTCACTTATATCAGTGCGCTGAACAGTAACCGCGATACCAGCTTCACCTATTCGGTGAGTGATGGGGCGGATTATTCTGCCGCCCCTGCCACGATGTCTATTGAGGTCATACCGGTAAACGATGCGCCATCAGGCCTGCAGCTTTCCGGCGGAACGGTAGCAGAAAATGCCCCTGGGGCTAGTGTGGGTGGGCTCTCTGCTACCGACCCGGAGGGTGACCAGATCACTTATTCTGTTGGCGATAGTCGCTTTGAAATTGTTGGCACCACCTTGAAGCTGCGCGATGGCGTTGCCCTGGACTATGAAGAAGCTTCCACTATCCGCATCAGCATTCAGGCATCAGACACCTCTGGAGGGCGCACATCCCGTTCGTTCGTGATCACAGTTCAGGATGTTATCGAAGGGCTGGATGTGGCAGGTTCTGACGCAGAAGACAGCATCACAGGGGCAGACACTAATGACAGCTTGTCAGGTGGCGGCGGGAATGATGATATTTCCGCAGGCAACGGCGATGACACACTGGATGGCGGCGAAGGGGATGACATGCTCTCTGGCGGTGAGGGAGGGGATGACCTGAGAGGTGGCCTGGGTAATGACAGCCTCTCCGCCGGCCCCGGCAATGACAGAGCCTTTGGCGGCAGGGATGATGAGGGGCGCGACACCCTGATGGGTGACGCCGGCGATGATATCATCGGCGGCGGCGCGGGGGATGACAGCCTCGATGGCGGGGGTGATAATGACATCCTCTTCGCGGGCGACGGCAATGATGACATTATCGGCGGCAATGGGGAAGATGTGCTGTTTAATGGCGGCGGGGCCGACACAGTTTCCGGCGGTGCAGGCAATGATACGCTATGGGGAGGGGCTGGCGACGACACCCTCTCAGGTGGCGAAGGCACAGACACATTTATCTTTGGGCGCGGCAAAGGCGTGGACACCATTAATGATTTCAACGCTGATGAAGACATATTGAACCTTGCCTTCACTGACACAGATTTCACGGATATAGGGAGCGTACTGGATGCAGCCACGGAAACCACACTGAACGGCACTACTGGTGTGTTGATCGACACCGGCGGCGGTAATAGCGTTTTCCTTGCAGGCCTTAGCCTACCTGACCTGTCAAACGCCCAGTTGGTTCTGTAGATACAGCTATAATTGAATTATTCACCAATCTTGTTAAACATAGCTTCAATTATTTATTTTAATATTTAGCGAGACATTCATGGCTATTTTCTCAGGCTCCAATACAGATGATTTTATTTTGGGCACCGAAGAAACCGATGAAATTTTTGCAGGCGGTGGAGAGGATTTTATCCGCGCTAATGCTGGTGATGATACGATAACAATCACCAATGATACAAACCGCTGGAATATCATTATTGATGGTGGCGAGGGCACTGACAGGGCCATTCTGAATTCAGCCGACTTTGGCGATATAAGAAATATTTCCTTCAGCACTTATAATACCAGTGAAAATGAACTCACTTTTACTGACAGCTCAGGCAATATCATCCGCCTCAGCAATGTGGAAGAAATAGAGCTTGATGGCACGGTTTACCGAGTAAACATGCCAGCCCGCGAAGGCATTGAAGGTGATCTGGTTAACCTTGAAAGCCGTGTTGTTCTGGGCATTCCCAAAACTGATGGCAGTGACCAATCAGGGATATTCTACACGGACGACCCAGCAGCTGGCGGCTTGGGTTCGCCATTTCCTGACTATGAACCTATAAGAGACGATGAAGGTACCCCTCTGACTAGTTTAACTTTCCACGGTACACAACTGGCTGATTATATTGACATTCATAGTCAATCTGACGGCAGGGAAATACTGTTTGGCTATGACGGAGCAGACACTCTGAAGTCAGGGGCTTATGCTGATAGAATTTACCCAGGGGAAGGAAACGACAGTGTTCGAGCTGGTGGCGGGCATGACCGAGTCTGGGCAGGAGATAATGACACTGGATCAGACTCTATAGAAGGGAATGAAGGCAACGATATACTTGGAGGCGGCGCTGGCAATGACACGCTAAAGGGCGGGGCGGACAACGATACATTATACGCAGGTAGAGGCGACGATAGCCTGCAAGGTAACAGCGGCAATGATATACTCTTTAACGGTGGCGGGGCTGACACTGTTTCAGGCGGGGCTGGCGACGATACACTATGGGGTGGGGGTGGCGATGATACGCTCTCGGGCGGGGAAGGCACAGACACCTTCATCTTCGGGCGCGGCAAAGGCGCAGACACCATTAATGATTTCAACGCCGATGAAGATATCCTGAACCTTGCCTTCACAGATACGGATTTCACCAGCACCCAAAGCGTGTTGGACGCTGCTACTGAGACCACGGTGAACGGCGAAGCCGGTGTGCTGATCGACACCGGCGATGGCAACAGCGTTTTCCTTGCAGGCCTCAGCCTGGCAGGGTTATCAAACGCTCAGTTCATCTTATAGGCCAAACAGACGACAGCTTATTCGCCGCCCAGCATCTGCTTCTCGGTTTCCTCTGGCGGCATCTCGGGGAAAGCTGGCAGGTTTTTATCCATAGAGGCCCAGCTTGGCGCCCTGCTTGTGTAAACCTGAGCAGCCGGCTGCACGGTTTCCATATCATCCAGGGAAGATGCCCTGAGAAAGATCCGGCCCGGCATCGCGTTGTTGGTGGAATATATGGCATTGCCACAGGTGGGGCAAAAGTGACGGCTGACCAAATTGCCACTGTCTGTCGGATGATCATATGATCTGGTTTCACCGGTAATAGTGACCATAGC
>JBNKGK010000361.1:0-3396 GCA_050289785.1 Kordiimonas sp. | reverse complement strand
ACCTGTGCAGCTCAACCCCCAGAAGGCTGGCGAGCTGGCGAGCAACCTCTGTTTTGCCCACGCCTGTTGGTCCGCTAAACAAATAAGATCCAATAGGTTTATTCGGTTCACGCAGGCCTGCACGAGAAAGCTTGATTGCCGCTGTCAGCGCGGTGATAGCGCGGTCCTGCCCGAAAACAACGCGCTTCAGATCCTGCTCAAGCGTGATCATCACGCGGCTTTCATCCCGTGTCACGGTTTTCGGTGGAATGCGGGCGATTTTGGCCACCACGGCTTCCACATCCTTCACACTCACCGTTTTCTTGCGCTGCGATACAGGCAACAGCTTCTGTGCCGCCCCGGTTTCATCAATCACGTCAATCGCCTTATCGGGCAATTTACGGTCAGAGATATACCGATCAGACAGCTCAACAGCGGTTTTGATAGCATCCTGTGTGTAACGAACGCCGTGATGCTCTTCATAATAAGGCTTCAGCCCTTTCAGAATTTTTACCGTATCTTCAACAGAAGGCTCGTTCACATCAATCTTCTGGAAACGCCGCAGAAGGGCGCGGTCCTTCTCAAAATGGCTACGGAACTCTTTATAAGTAGTGGAGCCCATACAGCGGATGGAACCACTTGCCAGCGCAGGTTTCAACAGGTTAGACGCATCCATCGCCCCACCTGATGTGGCGCCAGCGCCAATCACTGTATGGATTTCATCAATAAAGAGCACAGAACCTTCCCGTTTTTCCAGCTCCTGCACCACGGCCTTCAACCGCTCTTCGAAATCACCACGGTAGCGTGTGCCAGCAAGCAGTGCCCCCATATCCAGCGCATAGATTACAGCGTTATTCAGCACCTCAGGGACTTTTTCTTCAACGATATTGCGGGCAAGCCCCTCAGCAATAGCTGTTTTACCCACACCAGGGTCACCCACCAGAAGCGGGTTGTTTTTTGAGCGACGGCAAAGGATTTGCACAGCCCTCTCCAGCTCTGCATCCCGGCCAATCAGCGGATCAATTTTACCAGCTTGCGCTTTTTCGTTCAGGTTAACGCAGTAAGCCTCAAGGGCCGTATCAGCTTTTTTAGGCTCTTCTGCGGCAGAAGGCTCCGCTTTAACCGTTTCTTCTTCGGCAGCGCCCCGCACCCGGCGTTTTTCACGGTATTCCGGCACTTTGGCAATGCCATGAGAAATATAGCTCACAGCATCCAGCCGGGTCATATCCTGGCTTTGCAGGAAGAAAACAGCATGGCTTTCCCGCTCGGAAAACAGAGCTACCAAAAGGTTTGCGCCTGTCATTTCCTCCCGACCGGAGGACTGAACATGAAGAAGCGCCCGTTGTACCACCCGCTGGAAACCGGCTGTTGGCGTGGCTTCAAGGCCCTCGCCTTCCACCGTCAACTTCTCCATATCATCATCGAGATAGTCAATCAGTTGGCCGCGCAGCAGATCAACATCCACATCACAGGCCCGAAGAACCGCAACCGCCTCAGGGTCATCCACAAGTGCCAGCAACAAATGCTCCAGTGTCGCATATTCATGGTGCCTTTCATTGGCAACCTTTAATGCACGGTGAAGCGTCTCTTCCAGATGAGGTGAAAAACTTGGCACAACCTTTTCCTTTAAGTTACGGGTTTCCTCTTAACTATCGTTCGAATAGAGCTATTCCTTCTCTAGTGTACATTGCAGAGGGTGATCATTCTGACGCGCAAAAGACATCACCTGATTCACTTTTGTCTCCGCCACATCATAGGTGAAAACGCCACAAACGCCCACACCCTTCTGGTGAACATGCAACATAACCTCTGTCGCCTGTTCCATTGTCATACGGAAAAAGCGTTGTAAGATATGCACTACAAATTCCATGGGGGTGTAATCGTCGTTTAACAACAACACTTTATACATGGATGGCTTTTTGGTTTTAGCCTCTGGCTTGGTTAAAAGCCCTGTGCCAACGCCGCCATTCCCATCTTTGTTACTCTTACCGGGCATCGATCCTCCAACTCAATCCATACCATTTAATGTAATACGATAAGTGTGTTCTAAAAGAGTAAAGATGCTATGAATGTAAAAAATATTTTTATACAGATGATGATTATAAGTCATCTGGGGCTTCAACACCAACATTTGCTAGCTGGGCAATCAAAGCTTTTTTCAAACGCTCCAGCCCTGCTTCTGTTGAAGCTTCACACCGGGCCACCAGCACTGCCTGAGTATTAGAAGCACGCAGCAGCCACCACCCATCATCCGTTTTTACACGCACGCCGTCAACTGTTGACATATCGGTGCCGGCCGCTTCCAAATTGGCCTTAACCTCTTCCACCACCCTGAATTTACGATCTTCGTCACAATCGAAGCGTAATTCGGGAGTATTGACAGCTTCAGGTAGAGAATCTTTAAGTGCCGTGAGGTTTCCACCCTGTGATGTCACCGCATTCAACAAACGCAGGCCTGCATAAATTGCATCGTCATGACCATAAAATTTATGTTTGAAGAAGATATGGCCAGACATTTCACCAGCCAGCGGCGAATCAAAATCAGCCATTTTAGCCTTGATGAGGGAATGTCCAGTTTTCCACATGATGGGCTTACCGCCCAGTTCAGCAATACGGTCAAACAATGCCTGACTAGCTTTCACATCAGCAATAATGGCAGCCCCAGGCAGCTCCTTTAACAGCTCACCACACAGAATGGCGATAATCTGGTCACCCCAGACAACCCGGCCTTTTGCATCAATAGCCCCAATCCGGTCACCATCGCCATCAAAAGAAAAGCCCATGTCACAGCCCTGCTCTGCCACCACCGCTTTCAATTGCTCGAGGTTTTTCTCAACAGTCGGGTCCGCATGGTGGTTCGGGAAGGTCCCATCTACTTCTGCATTGATCACGATATGCTCGCCGGGTAGCTTTTGCACCAGCGCCTCAATCGCCGGACCTGCCGCGCCGTTAGCCGGGTCCCAAGCTACTTTGAAACCCTGTGTATCAACATCACGCAGCAGGCGAGCTACATAATCGTCAAATACATCAACATGGGTAATAGAACCTTCACCTGTTTCAAAATCACCGGCAGCAGCCGTTTTGCCCAGATTTTGGATAGCCTCGCCAAAGCATGGCTTTTTACCCATCATCATTTTAAAGCCGTTATAATCTGGCGGGTTATGAGAGCCCGTCACCATAATGCCGCCATCGGCATCCAACTCAAACACGGAATAATAGAGCATGGGCGTTGCCCCCATGCCTACACATTTAACATGCAGGCCTGTGCTTTTCAGTCCATCCATCAGGCTGGAAGAAAGCTCGGGTGAAGAAAGCCGCCCATCGTAGCCAACACACACAGTTTCACCGCCTGCACGCTTTACATGGGTGCCGTAGGCCTGGCCCAAAGCATAGGCATCTTTTGCTGTAATGGTGTCC
>JBNKGK010000360.1:0-3398 GCA_050289785.1 Kordiimonas sp. | reverse complement strand
CTTATAGGTGCCAGGCTGGAGCGCTTGCCGCTGTTTGTGGCTCAGGCAAAACCCCCATGTGGGTTTGTAATAGCTTGTTACGTAGGGAATGGCGTCTGGTTGTTCTGGCAAGCTATGTAAATGGGGTTGCAGGTCTTCCAGTGTGAACTCGCCCTCCATGGGCATGCTGTAATTGACCACATGCAGGGTGTGAGCATCCGTATCACACACAAGTGAACCATCAGGTGCCCAGAGGCGCGCGCGTTTGAGGTGCCATTCCTGCGGCACCTCCCAATCAAATACTTTGGTGCCGGTGGGTATTTTCTCCATCTCCAGCGGCATAAACTGCCGAAAATAGTCTATTGATGCCTCAATACCCGGCCCGGTGATAGACCGCATGATTGGAAAAAGGTCATCAAAACAACGATCTAACAGATCATGATCTGTTTGAAATTTGTCAAACATGCTCGCACCCAATTTATTTCAGATACAAACTTAGCAAAGCATATGCCAGTTCGTCATGGGAACTTTTGAGGCTGTTTAAAAAATGGAAGTCCTGCTTTTAGTTGCCACCCAGGCAAGGGTATACGCCCTGTCTGGGTGGGTTTAAACTTTTAGCTTTTAAGGGCGGCATCCAAATCAGCAATTAGGTCTGAGGAATCTTCAATGCCGATGGAAAGGCGGATCACATCAGGCCCGGCACCAGCCGCTATTTTGGCTTCATCTGAAAGTTGCCTGTGGGTAGTGGAAGCCGGGTGGATAATCAGGCTACGCACGTCGCCGATGTTGGCAAGGTGAGAGAAAAGCTTGGTATTTTCCACCAGTTTAACACCGGCCTCATAACCGCCTTTCAGGCCAAAGGTGAACACAGCGCCAGCCCCGTTCGGTGTGTATTTTCGGGCAAGAGCATAACCTTTATCCCCTTCAAGGCCCGCATAGCTTACCCAGCTCACGGCATCATGGCCCTGCAGAAATTTAGCCACAGTAAGCGTATTTTCCACATGGCGCTGCATACGCAGGTGCAGTGTTTCCACGCCTTGCATGATCTGGAAGGCGTTCATGGGGGAGAGGCAGGGCCCCAAATCTCTCAGCGAAATCACGCGCACGGCAATGGCATAGGCAAAGGGGTCGAACGTATCAGCAAAGCACATGCCATGGTAACAGGGGTTAGGTGCGCTAATCTCGGGGAATTTGGGGTTGCTTTTCCATTTGAAGGTGCCAGCATCCACCACAATGCCTCCGATGGAGGTGCCATGCCCACCCAGAAATTTGGTCAGGGAATGAACCACAATATCGGCACCATGTTTGATGGGTTGGCATAGGTAAGGAGTGGCCAGCGTGTTATCCACCACAAGCGGCACACCACCGGCATGCGCGGCATCGGCGATGGCAGCAATATCTGTCACTACCCCGCCGGGATTGGCGATGCTTTCAATAAAGACAGCGCGGGTATTTTCATCAATGGCGGCTTTGATTGCGTCAATGTCTGCCGGGTCAACAAAGGTAACGCTCCACCCCATTTTTTTAAAAGAGTGGGCAAACTGGTTCATGGTGCCGCCATAAAGCTTGTTGGCGGCCACAATGTTGCAGCCTGCTTCCATCAGGGGGTGCAGGGCCAGAAGCTGAGCCCCATGACCGGAAGCAGCCCCAATAGCCGCCACGCCGCCTTCAAGCGCGGCAATGCGTTTTTCAAGGGCATCAACGGTGGGGTTCATGATTCGGGAATAGATATTACCAAAGGCCTTCAGGTCAAACAGGTCAGCCGCATGGTCTACGCTGTCAAACACATAGGATGCTGTTTGATAAATGGGTGTTACGCGTGCTTTGGAAGCGGGCTCTGGCTCTGCGCCAGCATGAATGGCCTGTGTTGCAAATTTATAATCTGGTGCGTCTGACATGGTATCCCCCTCATGGTCATGAACTTTGGCTTCATTAAACGGCAGAGTTTGCGGCGGGGCAACATGAAAAAAGCCACCTCAGGGTATTGAGGTGACTTTAATGGTTGAGCTAGAGGTTAAGCCGCTTTGGGAATACGGCCTTGCGGGTTGTCCCGTGTGTAGAAGGTTTCGCCCTTTGCTGCCATATCCCGCAGCAGTTTGGGTGGGGTATAGCGCGGGCCATAGGCTTGGGCTAACCTGTCTGCCTCTGCCACAAATTCAGCCACGCCCATTGTATCAATGAGGCTGAAGGGCCCACCGGTGTAGGGGGCAAAGCCCCAGCCGAAAATGGCACCGATATCACCCGAGGCGGTATCCCTGAGCACGCCTTCTTCGAAGCAGCGGGCGCACTCTACTGCTTGCCGCACAAGCAGGCGTGATTTCACTTCCTCCACACTCGGCTGGTTCTCAGCCAGCGGGAAATGCTCCTTGAGACCAGGCCACAGATATTTGCGGCTGCCATCTTCCGGATATTCATAGCTGCCTTTACCGTTTTTGCGGCCAAAACGTTCCAGATCCACCACCATTTTCTGCACATAGCTGTCTGCCGGAGTGGGGGTGTAAGCGTCTCCAAGGGCTTCTTTGGTGGCTTGGCCAACCTTGTAAGACAGATCAAGAGCTACTTCATCTCCCACGGCCAGTGGCCCGACCGGCATGCCTGCCATTTTGCCAGCGTTTTCAATGAGGGCGGGATTCACACCTTCTTGCACCATGGCATAACCTTCCTGCACATAGGTGCCGAAGCAGCGGCTGGTATAGAAACCACGGCTATCATTCACCACAATCGGTGTCTTGCGAATTTGGGCCACATAATCAAGTGCTAGCGCCAGCGTGGCATCATCGGTTTTTTCGCCCACGATAATTTCCACCAATGGCATCTTGTCCACGGGTGAAAAGAAATGCACACCAATAAACTGATGAGGGCGGCTGAAATTTTCCGCTAAGTCGGTAATGGGCATGGTGGATGTGTTGGAGCCAAAGGCTACACCCTTGCCAATGACAGCTTCTGTTTTTTGCGTTACATCACGTTTCACATCCATGGCTTCAAACACGGCTTCGATGATGAAATCACAGTCTTTCAGGTCATCATAGCTGCTGGTAGGGTGGATGTGCGAAAGCAATGCCTCGCCTTTTTCCTTGCTCACCTTGCCATAGTTAATGCCTTTTTCCACCAGTTTGCGGCTATAATCCTTGCCTTTTTCGGCAGTGGCTGTGTCGCGGTCTAGCAGCACCACTTCCATGCCCACCTTGGCAGAGACATAAGCAATGCCAGCTCCCATAAGGCCAGCCCCAAGCACACCCAGGCGTTTGATGGTTTTGTGCTCTATGCTTTTGGGGCGCAGCGAACCTTTCTCCACCGCTTGTTTGTTCACAAAAAGGCTGCGAATCATGTTAGCGGAAACGGGGCCAGATACCAATTTGGCAAAATATTTTGTTTCCACCCTGATCGCCGTATCAAAATCAACAATGCTGCCCTCATAC
>JBNKGK010000359.1:0-3408 GCA_050289785.1 Kordiimonas sp. | reverse complement strand
GCCAAAGAATATATTCCCCTGCCACCGGACGCAGAGCTTATTGCTGCTGTTCTTGAGGCTGTAACAGAAGATAGCCAAACCTTTATCTACCGTGACCCGATCATGAAAAATGTCGCAGCTCTTGCTGAGCAAGTTGCCCCATCAGAAGCAAGCATCATGATTACCGGAGAATCCGGTACCGGTAAGGAAGTAATGGCACGTTATGTTCACCATAAAAGTAAACGTGCTAACAAGCCCTTTGTAGCTGTAAACTGTGCAGCCATACCCGAAAACCTGCTTGAATCAGAACTATTTGGCCATGAAAAAGGGGCCTTCACGGGGGCCGTTGCTCGCCGGGTCGGTAAATTTGAAGAGGCCGATGGCGGCACTCTTCTGCTTGACGAGATTTCAGAAATGGATGTGCGTCTGCAAGCCAAACTGCTGCGTGCCATTCAGGAACGTCAGATTGACCGCGTAGGTGGCAGTAAACCTGTTAATGTAAACATCCGCATTATCGCTACATCAAACCGCAACCTGCAAGATGAAGTGAAAGCCGGAAATTTCCGTGAGGATTTATTCTTCCGACTGAATGTGGTGAACCTGCGTGTGCCTGCGCTACGTGAACGCCCTGCAGACATCCAGGCCCTAGCCCAGCACTTCGCAAAAAAATATGCCGAAGTGAACCATATTGATGAACGCCCTGTCTCAGAGGAGGCTATGCGCACATTGAAAAGCCATAACTGGCCCGGCAACGTACGTGAACTTGAAAACACATTGCACCGCTCTGTGCTATTAGCTAGTGGCAATGAGATCGGTGCTGCGGCTGTCATGCTGCCCGATGCCAGCGGGAATTTGGCGGGATATGCTCCTGCTGAGCAAACAGGTGAAACACCCGCGTCTTCTCTTCCTTCATCCAATGGCGGGGAGCCAGATGACGGCGGTGTAAACCTTGTGGGTAAAACAGTAGCTGAAGTGGAACGCGACCTTATCATCGACACATTGAAACACTGCCTGGGCAACAGAACACATGCAGCCAATATATTGGGTATCTCTATTCGCACACTAAGAAACAAGCTGAACCAGTATACCGCAGAGGGCATGCATATTCCTCAACCGGGGGATAGTAGCCAGCGAGCTCCGATATAAACCCTCCTCTCGCACGCGAGGAGCTCTATAACATGACAAGCTGCACCTTTTGCTGCGGCTTTGGAAATAGTAGCCAAGAATGAACGATACGGCATCAAACAAGCAGCAAGGTGGAGGCGGCGGTGGCCCGGGCCTAAGCGCCCTCATGTCTGGTCTGCGCAATTCAGACATTGCCTTTGCACTGGGCATGGTAGCCATCCTTTTGATGCTGATCATGCCTATGCCTGGCTGGCTCCTGGATTTGATGCTTGCGGCCTCCATCACCTTTTCAGTGATGATTTTGATGACAAGCCTTTTCATTCAAAAGCCTTTGCAGTTTAGCAGTTTCCCAACCATCCTGCTCATTGCAACCATGCTCCGCTTATCACTGAACCTTGCCTCGACCCGCCTTATTCTATCAGAAGGGCACAAGGGAACAGATGCTGCAGGTCAGGTGATCAAGGCTTTCGGTGAATTTTTGATGGGTGGTGAAGTTGTCATCGGCATCATCGTCTTCTCCATTCTTGTCATTGTCAACTTTGTGGTGATTACAAAAGGCTCAGGCCGTATTGCCGAAGTGGCGGCTCGCTTCAGTTTGGATGCCATGCCTGGCAAGCAAATGGCCATTGATGCTGATATGTCCGCTGGCTTGATTGATGAGTCACAGGCTAGACAACGGCGTCAGGAACTAGAAGACGAGAGCACATTTTTTGGCTCTATGGACGGTGCTGCCAAGTTTGTGCGTGGGGATGCTATTGCTGGCCTGTTGATTACTCTGATTAACGTTCTTGGTGGTATTATTATTGGGGTGGCAATCAATGACCTCAGCTTTGGCGACGCCGTTAGCAAATACACCATCCTAACTGTGGGTGATGGCCTTGTTTCCCAAATTCCGGCCCTGATTGCCTCCACCGCTGCAGGGTTGTTGGTGACCAAAGCTGGCCTGTCTGGTCAAACAGATAAAGCCCTGTTTGGTCAGCTCAGCAGCTACCCTAGAGCACTCGGGGTTTCATCCGCTCTTCTTACAGCTATGGGGGTTATGCCTGGATTGCCCTTCCTTCCTTTTGCCTTAATGGGTGGTGCACTTGGCTACACAGCCTATGCCCTCACCAGAAAGAACCACCAGAAGGAAGAAACGGCGGCACAGGCTAAGGTGGATGAAGAAAACAAAGCGGTTCCAGTAGAAGAGCCTATCACCTCGGCTTTAGTGATTGATCAGCTTCGCCTTGAGCTAGGTTATGGCCTCCTTTCCCTAATTAGCAGTGACGACGGCTTCAAACTCACTGACCAGATAAAGGCACTCAGGCGACAGATTGCCGGAGAAATGGGCTTTGTTATGCCCTCCGTGCGTATCCTTGATAATATGCAGCTACCCAGTAACACCTATGTGCTACGTGTTAAAGAAACCGAAGTGGGACGCGGTGACATCCGCCCTGGCATGCTTCTGGTGATGGACCCGCAGGGCCAGCCTGTGCAGATCCCAGGGGAGGCCACAACGGAACCTGCTTTTGGCCTACCCGCCACCTGGATTGATAATTCTGCACGGGAAGAAGCCAGCTTTAGGGGCTATACGGTAGTAGATGCAGCAACAGTGATCACCACCCACCTCACTGAAGTGATTAAAGACAATATGTCTGAGCTGCTTTCTTATGCAGAAACACAGAAACTGCTGGATGACCTCTCAAGTGAACATCAGAAACTACTCGCCGATATTGTGCCCACACAAATTACGACCTCTGGCATTCAGCGGGCGCTGCAATCACTGCTCAGTGAGCGCGTGTCTATCCGTGATCTGCCCACCATCCTTGAAGGCGTAGCAGAGGCAACCGGCTTCACCCAAAATATTGTCTCTATCACCGAGCATGTACGCACACGCCTCGCCCGGCAGCTTTGCTCAGCCTATTCCAATATGGAGGGGCTTGTACCGCTGATCACTCTCTCGCCAGAGTGGGAGCAGGCTTTTGCAGAAAGCCTTGTTGGTCAGGGGGAAGAAAAACAGCTGGCCATGGCACCCTCTCGCCTTCAGGAATTCATTAATTCCGTAAGGCTTGTTTATGACCAGCAGGCAGAACGGGGTGAATCCCCCGTTCTTCTGACCAGCCCCCTCGTACGTCCCTATGTACGTTCCATCATTGAACGCTTCAGGCCCGCCACAATTGTGATGAGCCAGAACGAAATTCACCCTCAGGCAAAAATCCGCACACTTGGCCAGATATAATGCTATAGGGAATGAAGATTTAGGGGCAAAGCATCATGACACTGAGCAATAAGGATATATGAACGGCTTATGCGGTTAAAAACCTT
>JBNKGK010000358.1:0-3409 GCA_050289785.1 Kordiimonas sp. | reverse complement strand
TACATGGATATGGCGAAAAAAAAGCCCTTAAAGGCGGATAGTATTTATCACCTTTTCTCCATGAGCAAGATTGTTACCGGGGTGGCCACCCTGATGATGTATGAAGAGGGCAAGTTCCTTCTGGATGATCCGCTTTCTGATTATCTGCCCTATTTCAAGGATATGCTGGCCTATGAAAATGGCAAGGTAGTGAAGGCGAATAAGCCCATTACCATCCGTATGCTGATGAACCACACCTCAGGCATTAATTATGACAGCACCCATGTGCTGCCCGAACATGCAGGCCAGTACCCAAGCTATAAAAACGAAGTGATGGGCCGCATGGGGCCGGTTGACCTGGCAGGCACTGTGAAGCTGGCGGCGCAGGTGCCGCTGGTGCATCAGCCGGGCGAACGCTGGAAATATGGCGGTGGCATGATGGTGATGGCCCGCCTTGTGGAAGTGCTTTCTGGTCAGTCGTTTGGGGATTTTGTGAGAGAACGCATTGCAAAGCCGCTGAAACTGAAAGATATGGATTATGTGGCCGCGGGCAAAAAGGGCAAGCGCCTTGCCAACTTGATGATCCAGAAGGAAGATGGCACCTATGAACCCACGCCAAACCACGGTGGGGATTACCGCGAGCAGCCCACCATTGAGGGCGGCGGCACCGGCCTTGTGGGTACAGTGCAGGATTATCTTCGTTTTGCTCAGATGTTGCTGAACGGTGGTGAGCTCGAGGGCGTGCGCCTGCTCAGCCCCACAACGGTGAAGCTGATGATGAGTGACCATCTGGGTGGCCGTTTGGGCGAAACCCCGCTGCAGGGTCTTAGTGCGGAACTAGCGGCAACGCGCGGTGTGGGCTTTGGCCTCACCGGTATGGTGGTAAACGATGCCATTGCCGCGCATTCACCGGGCTCTGATGGTGAATTTTCCTGGGCGGGCTGGGCCAATACCTATTTCTGGATTGACCCGAAAGAGGATTTGATTGCCCTGGTGTTTGAGCAGGTGATTAATGGTAACCAACGCATTCGTGTGCGTATGCAACAAATGACCTATCAGGCCATTATTGGCGAGTAACAGGGCAGGGGGTATCGGCACTCAGTGTCGGTATTCCGCTTGCACTTGCGAACACCTTGGTTTCAATGGATTCTGTGGTTAAGCCACGGAATAACAAGAGAGTTGCAGTTTCTACACTGTCATACCGGGACTTGATCCCGGTATCCATTGCCCTGACCGAGGTATGTTCGGTCGGGCACTGGATTGATGTTTTTTGTATTGCGCCTGCCCGGAATGGTGAAACATTAGAGTAGGCCTCTAAAATTACAGGAAAAAACGACATAGAGCCTCTATATTTATAGTCCAAATAAAGAGTCCGGACTCTTTATACTACCGCCTGATCTGGGTGAAATATGGGTAGGGAGTAACCTTATGAGTTCTAGTATGGAAGCCGTCATGAAGAGCGGCACTTCGACGCAGGATATACATTTGAAAGAAACACCACAGTTTAAAACCAAGGTAAATGGCTGGTATGCACGTTATGTGCTGTTCGTGCTGTTGCTTGTGTATGTGGTGAATTTTATCGACAGACAGATACTGGCCATTCTGGCTGAGGATATCAAGGTGGATATGGGTGTGACAGATGCTCAGCTTGGTTTCCTTTATGGCACGGCCTTTGCTGTGTTTTACGCCACTTTTGGTATTGCCTTTGGCAGGCTGGCTGATGCCTGGAACCGGCGGAAGCTGATTTCCATTGGCCTTGGCTTCTGGAGCTGTATGACAACTTTGTCAGGCTTTGCCCGTGGTTTTGGGCCGCTGGCAGTTTGCCGTTTTGGTGTGGGCGTGGGCGAGGCCAGCGCGTCGCCTGCGGCTTATTCCATTCTGTATGATTATTTCTCTCCCAAGGTGCGCACCACTGTGCTCGCGATTTATTCAGGCGGCATTTATATTGGGGCGGGGCTTGGGCTTTTTATCGGTGGTGCTATCCTTGGTTCCTGGAACGAAGCCTGGCCAGATTACACTATGGCGCCCTTTGGTCTGAAGGGCTGGCAGGCAGCCTTCATTATTGTGGGGCTTCCCGGTGTTATCCTTTCCCTTTGGGTAGCCACCCTGAAGGAACCCTGCCGCGGCGCGGGCGATGGTATCCCTAGTGAGGAACATCCCCACCCCTTCCGTGAGGCAGGGATTGTGCTGCTTTCCATGGTGCCTCTGGCTAATTTACTGGCCCTGTCCAAAGGGGTGAACGGGGCGAAGGCGATGCGCACTAATATTCTGGGTGGGCTTGCTATATTTCTGTCTGCCTGGGGCTTAGCTGAATCTACCGGGGATGTTTTGCAGTGGGCCGCCCTTGGGGTTGGTATCTATGCCGCCTTTTCCTGGACACAGGGCCTTTCCCAGCGTGACCCTGTGGTGTTTGGCTTGCTGTTCGGGTGCAAGACCATGGTTCGTATGTTGATTTGTGGCGGCATTATGTCCTTTATGGGTACATCAGCCGGTTTCTGGTCTGTGCCCTATCTGCAGCGCGCCTTCGGGGCCAGCCCGGCGGAAGTGGGCGCTGTGCTGGGCATTGCGGCGGCGGGCATGGGATTTCTTGGTAACGTGTCTGGTGGGGTGATTGCCGATAAACTGCGCCAGTACACCCCCAAGGGTAAAATTCTGGTGTGGATTGGCGGCATGATACTGGCCGTTGTTGCCGGTCTTATCTTTTTGCATCTGGATAATCTGCTATTTGTGTATGCTATCACTTTCTTCTCTAATGCTGCGATTGCGTCGGCGCAGTCACCGTGGATATCAACAGTGAATGACCTGATGATCCCGCGGGGCCGGGCTACGGCCACAGCCTTCGCTTTTGTGCTCACCACCTTCCTTGGTTTCGCCTTTGGGCCCTATTTTGTTGGTTTCGTCAGCGATATCATTGCTTCTACGGGGGTGGATAGTGGCGAATCCCTGAGGCAGGCCATGTTGTGGGGTACCTTCCTGCCGGTGATGGCTATCATCACCATGATCTTTACCCTCAAACATGTGGCAGGGGATGAAGCCAGCCTGCTGGATAGGGCTCGTGCGCTGGGTGAGAAAATCTAGTCTGACAAGACGAAAATCGGCCAAATTGGGGGCTTCAGGCCCCCTTTTGTTTTGGTTTAAATAATCCCATATATTGCAATTAGTTTAATTTTTACTCTTTTTGCGAGAAAAAATGTTCTCATAGCATCTTTAGATGGTATATGTGCTTCCTCAGGTATTTATCAGGGGTCGACATTATGCCTAAAGGGTCTTGGAAATATATTCATATATTGCGCGAAATCGTAACCAATAAAAAACGTGGTGACGGTGATGTGCAGGTTAGAAATTTTTTACTTAAAATATTGAAGTGGCTGGGGATTGCGGCTGTTTCTGTGGTTGTGCTGGCGTTTGTTGGCGTGTTTATCGCCAAGAA
>JBNKGK010000357.1:0-3420 GCA_050289785.1 Kordiimonas sp. | reverse complement strand
GCTCTTGCCTCGTTTCAAACCGCGACAGCGCTAATGCCGGGCCATTCCGATGCACGCTCCGGCATGGGCATTGCTCTTGCAACACTGGGTAGAATGGCGGAAGCCTATGCTGCATTTGATACGGCCATTGATCCGGGTTCTTTGACAAACAGGGCTGTTATCTTTGCGGCTGATGGCCAGCCAGAAACAGCAGTTGGGATTCTGGAACCGCTGGTGAGGGCGGAGCGAGTGGGGGTGCATGGCCGCCAGAATTTGGCTATGGCCTATCTGTTTAACGGACAGGAACAGGAAGCGTTTCAGCTTGCCCGTATTGATCTTGATCCCGCAACAGTTTCTGAGACGTTCACCTTCTTTCGGTCTCTTGAAAGCCTAGCCCCTATGATGCGGATGCGGGCGCTGGTAACAGGGGTGGTGGACCCTGAGTGGACCAATAGCGAGGCCGGAAATTTGGTCGTTGAGGATTCGCCGCAACAGAAAATAGCGGCGAAACGCCTCGTGGTCGTTGAGGAACCTACCCCTGAACCTGAATTGGTGGAAGAGCCCGCTCCTGTTGTGGACCGGTCTAACTATGAACTAAAAGAGGTGCCTCCTCTTCTGGAGCCGGAAGGTTGGGCATTGCAGATTGCGGCGTATCGGACGATTGAAGAACTCATGAGAGGGTGGACTATTCTGTTCCGCCAGAGTGGTGATTTGCTGGTGGGTGTACCGCCCAGACGGTCAGAAGTCGATTTCGGGGATCGGGATAAAAAACCAAGCGGTTTCTTCTATCGCCTGAACGCGGGCCCCCTGAAAACTCTGGCGGAAGCCCGCACCCTATGCAAAGCCCTCAAGGAACGGGGAACAGACTGCTGGATACGGCCACCGGAAGTGTCAGAAGGCAAGCTACCCAGCAAAACAGAAGCGTCTGATGTGGCTGAAGCTGAAAAGAAATAGCGGCTCCTTCTGATAAGACTTGCAGGAAAGCCTCTTCTTTCCCACATTATAGCACTGTGATCAGGCTGGCAGGGTGTTGCCAGCCTTTTAGGGAGAGGAACCTGAAATGCCCCGAGTATCTGTTTTTAATAGCCCCTTTTTATTGGGTTTTGATCAATTAGAGCAGGTATTGGATAGTGTGGCCAAAAATGCAGGGGAAGGCTATCCGCCATATAATATTGAGCATATTGACGAGAATAAAATAAGGATCAGCCTGGCTGTTGCTGGCTTTTCCCGAGAAGACCTGCAAATTCTTGTGGAGGCAAACCAGCTGATTATCCAGGGCAGGCAATCTGATGATAGCCAGGATAAAACCTACCTGCATCGCGGTATTGCCGCCCGTCAATTTGTCCGGAAATTTGTGCTGGCGGATGGCATGGATGTGTCTGACGCCTTCATGGAAAACGGCCTGTTGCATGTTGATCTGGTGCGCCCTGAGCCTGAGGACAGCAGGCGTACCATTCCGATCAGATAGCCATGCAGCAAAAACAGGGAACGCTTCATATACAAACGAACGGTCTGGGCCTCTATGAAATTACCCGGCAGGTGGAAAAGTGGGTTTATGCCTCGGGTATGGAAACGGGGCTTCTTACTCTTTTCATCAGGCACACCAGCGCCTCGCTCACCATTCAGGAAAATGCTGATCCTGATGTGCAGCATGATCTGGTTTCAGCCTTTGAGAGGCTGGCTCCGGCGGATAACAGGCTTTATCGGCACACCGCAGAAGGGCCGGATGATATGCCCGCTCATATTAAATCAGCACTCACCGATGTTTCTTTATCCATTCCAGTGGCATCAGGCCGACCCTGCCTCGGCACATGGCAGGGTATCTATATTATGGAGCACCGAGCGCACGGCCATCAGAGGTCTGTGGTTTGCCACCTGATCGGGGAATAGACGGGATAGGGCACTATCCCGCCTTTTGCAGTATCTTCCTAGAAATCATAAACCAGAGTCGCGCGAGTGATCGTATCCCACACAGAAGTGCCGAGTGGGGCTCCTGAATCATATTTCACTTCGAGGGATACCCGAGCCGCGAGGTGAGTGTTAATCCGTGCTGAAAACTCTGTCAGGTTCTCAATGGAAGTTTCCGCCTCCAAAATAAGAGCTGCCCGGTTTCTAATACTGGTTCTTTCTGAAAGCTTCAGATCATAGGTGGTTGCCAAACGGCCAAGAAATTCTGTTTTTGTCAAATCACCCTGCATGGTCGTCTCTGAGTCCTCAGTCAGCTTGGAAAACCGGACACCTGGGCCAGCCTCAAGTCTGAGAGACTGGCGGTCATTTTTAATGAGCTGATAACCAATACCAAGGTTTTCAATAACCCTGTAGCTGTAACCAGAGAAGCGAGTTGTCTCCAACTCAATATAGTTGGCAAAATAGGTTTTATCCCAGGCGCGCCATAAGGTTTCATATTTGGTGACAAAACTTTGCCTGGTCGTATTCCCCTCTGAACGGGCGAAATCAAAATCCAGGTCAAGCGCATGTTCCCACTTCGGCCCAAAATTACGGTTGAAGCTCAGTCCCATGGAAACGGCTTGTTCATCCGTATCCCCTGTGCTGGTGCCTGCGCCCATTTCAGCCTGACCATTCCAGAGGCTGGGGTCGAGATAATAGATAATACCGCGATCACGAGAGGCTTTTTCTGCGGCCCTTTTTGCGGCAATATTTCTCTCTGCTTCCTGAACGTGAGCAGGGATTAGCCATGAGGGTTGCATGGCATGGGCCGCGGCCAAAATCTCTTTGCGCTTGTTAGGCCATGTGGCAAGGGCAGTATCTAGGATGGCATTAAAGCTGGCCTGACTGTTACTGGCTACGGCGGTTTTCAGCATGTCGGAAAAACCAGCGGGGCTTTCTGCACTGGCGGGACCGGACAGGAGGCCAAAACCCATTAAAACAACTGCACTAAACCTTATCATTCCATTGCCAAAACCACACCGCACGTTCATAGTCCTCTTTAATTGGGGCGTTATCTTGCTGGTCATCTAGACCGGGCAGCATATAAAAACAAGCACAAGAACTCAGAATTTTAGGATTTATCATGCCAAAGGCTTTTGTTACTGGCGCTACGGGTTTTGTAGGCCGTCATGTTGTTGATGTGCTGTCGGCCGCAGGGTGGACCATTATTGCAATGGTTCGCAACCCCCAAAAAGCAAAAGCTATGTTGGGAGAGCATGTTTTGCTTAAAAAAGCGGACCTGACGGATGGAGCCAGTGTACGGGCGGCGATGCCGGAACAGGTCGATTGTGTCTTTCATCTGGCGGCTGATACCAGCATGTGGGCAAAACAGGCCAAAAGGCAGTATCAGGTTAATGTGGAAGGGACAGCAGCAGTTTTGCAGGCGATGTGGGACAGGAAAGCACGTAAGCTTGTTCATGTTTCCTCAATTGCCACTTATGGGGACCATAAATCTGTTATCACTGAGACATCTGAGCGGCGTGGTACCGAAAG
>JBNKGK010000356.1:0-3420 GCA_050289785.1 Kordiimonas sp. | reverse complement strand
ACCAAAGAATAGTGCAACACGAGGTCATTCATGGATCACTTATCACCCGTTTGGTCACATCTCACCACCATCCATCCGGTGCGTGGCGAAGGAATATATCTTTTTGATGAGGCTGGCAGGCAGTATTTGGCGCTGGCAGACAGTGGGCAGCCGGTTTCTTACCAAGCGTTGGTTGCTTATGCTCATATGCTTTACCGTAGGGGAGATAAAGAAGCCGCGCGTGCTTTTCTGGGGGAAACCACCAAAACCTTCAGTGACAACCGTTATCTGCTAAGAGAGGGTTTACGGATTGTCAGAGGAAAACAGCCAGCACAAGACCCTACTACGCCCCGTGGGGCCGCGAGTGCTATCTTTCACAGGTTAGCGACAGAATTTTCTCAGAATCGCTCGCCTCAGGCGGCGATTGTCTACTTGCGGGTAGCGTCCTATCTCACACCGGAAGTGGCTGAGCTCTATTATATGCTGGGTAACCTGTTGGAGCAGTCTGATAATCCCGAAGCGGCAGCGCAGGCCTATACAGCTATTCCGTCTATCAGTGGGCTGAAGTCCGTCGCTGATATTCGTCGTATTGGGGCGCTGAGAACTGCAGAGCGTAACGATGAAGCTGAATATCTTGTGCGTACAGCCTTGCAGGAACAGCCTGATAACCCGCTCTTATTAACAACTCTGGCTGATATGCTGAGAGAGCGGGAAGATTTTAAAGGGGCTATTCAGCGCTATAGCCAAGCAATTGATTTGAAACAAACGCATGATCAAAGTGATTGGTTCAAATATTTTGCGCGTGGCATTTGTTATGAAAAACTTGGTCGTTGGGATCGGGCAGAGCAGGATTTGCTGACGGCGTTACAATTGAACCCTAATGAAGCAAGCACTCTCAACTATTTAGGGTATAGCTGGATTGATCGTGGCAAGAATGTTATTCAGGCACGTCAGTTGATTGAAAAGGCTGTGGAAGTAAGCCCTGAGGATGGGTTCATCATAGATAGCCTTGGCTGGGTTTATTACCTGACTGGTGAATATGAGAAAGCCGTAGAGCTGCTGGAGCGGGCTGTTAAGCTGGAGCCGGATGACCCGACAATCAATGAACATCTGGGGGATGCTTACTGGAAAGTAGGGCGTAAATTGGAAGCGCGTTTCCAGTGGCAACATGCGCTTGATAGCAAACCTGAGAAGCAAACCATTCAAACACTCCTACAAAAGCTGGATTTGGGGCTTTCCTAGGGCCATTATCTTCTTTGGCTGTGAGGTGCGCGAGCCATGATCGATTCGCAAAATTGTGTCACGATGGTTGCGCCTGCAAAGGTTAACCTTTTTCTGCATATCACTGGGCGTCAACCTGATGGTTATCATCTGCTTCAGAGCTTATTTGCCTTTACCGAGACTGGGGATGAAATAACCGTTGCTCACTCTGATAGAAAAGGTGTTTCCATGAACCTGGGTGGGGCATATGCATCAAGGCTGCATGCTCTTGGAGCTGGTGGTGAAAAAAACCTTGTTGTCAAAGCGGTTCATAAAATGGCGAAAGTGTTTGCTAAAGAACCTAACCTTTCCATTAAACTGGTTAAGAATCTACCTGTGGAGGCCGGTATTGGGGGCGGCTCATCCGATGCTGCAGCTGTCTTGTTGGCGTTAAGAGACTTGTGGCAGCTGGATGTTGCGCTGCCTGATCTGATTCCTCTTGCTCAACAGCTGGGGGCTGATGTGCCTGCCTGTCTTTATCAATCTGCTGTTTGGGTGGAAGGCATTGGGGAACAGCTAGAGCCATTTAAGGTGCCCTGGCAGGCCTATATCGTACTGGTCAATCCGGGTGTCTCTGTCCCCACACCAGAGATATTTGCTGAATACAAAGCGCAAGACACTGTGTTTGATATGCCTGTGTTTGATAAAGCTGCCCTGTGTGCCTCTCCAGCCCGCCTTCAGGGGCATAGTCAGAACAGTTTGCAGCGGGCTGCCGCCAGTAGAGCGCCGGTGATTGCAGAGGTATTAGAATTGCTCTCTGTTCAACCTGGGGCTCACACAGTCCGAATGTCTGGCAGTGGAGCAACCTGTTTTGCGTTATTTGAAGATAAAGAGGCTGCGGCCTTGTGTCTGTCTGCTATTCAAAACTTACAGCCGGGGTGGTGGGCTATGGCTGACAGGCTCGTGTGAGGCTGCTTAAACCTTATGATAAGCCCTGAACCAGTCCACAAACTTCGGAATGCCTATTGTGATAGGGGTTGTCGGTTTGAATGCCAGGTTTTGGGATATTTGCGTTAAATCCGCATAGGTTTCTTTCACGTCCCCATCCTGCATGGATTTGAAGTTTTTTTGAGCTTCCCTGCCCAACGCGTCTTCCAATACGCTGATCATGGTCATTAGCGGCTCAGGTTTGTTATTGCCGATATTATAAATCTGATGAGGAGCAGGGTTGTTATGCGCGTGAAGCTGACCATCGTAAGAAGGCGGGTTATCCAGGGATGCCAGAATACCTGAGACAATATCATCGATATAGGTGAAATCCCGGGCCATATCTCCATTATTGAAAATGTTGATCGGGCGTCCGTTTAAAATGGCATCAGTGAAAAGCCACAACGCCATATCGGGCCTGCCCCAGGGGCCATAAACGGTGAAGAAACGTAAACCTGTCTGTGGCAGATGGTATAGATGCGCATAACTCTGGCTGAGAAGCTCATCAGACCTTTTAGTTGCAGCATAAAGAGAGACAGGTGTATTCACCGGGTCTGATTCTGAGAAAGGCAATTTTGTGTTACCGCCGTATACACTGCTGGAACTGGCATAAACCAAATGCTCCATAGAATCACTATGCCTGCATAGTTCCAGAATATTGGCATGGCCCACTAGATTCGACTGAATATAAGCTTCCGGGTTGGTGAGGGAGTAGCGAACACCGGCCTGGGCGCCCAGATGGATCACTGCTCTTAGCCTGTCACCAGACAACACGGCTTTTAAAGCTGCTGCATCAGAAAAATCCAGTTCATGGAAACGGAAATTTTTATGCGGCGTCAGAAGGGCCAGTCTGTCTCTCTTCAATTGCGGGCTGTAATAGTCATTCAGGTTATCAATCCCGATAACCTGTGTGCCTCTGTCGAGCAAAGCCTTTGATACATATGAGCCGATAAAGCCCGCAGCTCCAGTGACAAGAATGGTCATACATCTACTCCGTTATCGAGAGCGCAGTGTATAGAAGAGGAAGTGGACAGCAAAGAATTTATCACAGGAAAGACGGAATTATGTCAATAATTGCAAAAAGATGATGAAACTATGAAAAAGAACTTTACTTGAGGCATAGCATTTAATAAAACCGCGCCACACGCCAGTTGGGGCGTCGCCAAGTGGTAAGGCAGCGGACTTTGAATCCGCCATCCCTGGTTCGATCCCAGGCACCGCAGCAGATAGAAGGACTGGGTTTTGCACTCAGTC
>JBNKGK010000355.1:0-3442 GCA_050289785.1 Kordiimonas sp. | reverse complement strand
ATTTTTCTCTGATGATTCAGATGAGCCTGACAAGAAAAGCAAGTCCAAAGATAAATTGTTTCCTGAAAAGAGAGACTTTTTCTCTCTTGCGGGAGATACGGAAACAGGTGAACGGCTACGCCATGGCGAGGACTCCCAAGTAGAGAAAAGAAGAAAAGAGAGAGCGAAAGTTCAGGGTCCGCTAAGAAAAAAACTAGGGCCGAAACTCAGTCTTCCTATTCTGGAAGTAGATATTGGCCCTGTTATTTTTAGCGTTTATGTGAGACTTGAAGGTTCAGGAAAGGTGAAGCTCACTTTGGGCCCGGAAGTTCACGCTGACTATACTTATGTTAAAGAACTGGATCTTGACTACGGATGGTTGGAAGACGGAGTTTATTGGCTTGTAGATAAGTTGCTTCCAGATGTTAGCCCTTTATTTCCTGATAATGTTCCACTTCAAGGAAATAATGTTGGTGGAGTACTTGCTGCTGCCGCGTCACGCAATGATACCTAAAGCTAAAACAGAGCGGACGAGGTGGTCTCACGACCATGATTTGCCAATCACTGTTATAGTTTAACATACCCTCGTCCGCATCTGGCCTCTCTCGCAAAGCCTGACGCTAGTTGCCTGAGCGTTTTTCTTATAGGCTTTATTATGCAGCCAAGAGCTGAATAAAAAGTAAATTTCATATCTTTCCTCAAACAGGGCAGGGCCACCACCGAGCCTGTCTTCCTCCCCTGAAATATCATATTGTAACAGGAAGGGTGGGTGAAATATATATGTTGTTTATTGCATCAATTTTAGATGTTGATGCTAACAATATGCCGCACCATCAAAAACCTTCATCAAAATTGAATCTATTACGTCAATATTTTTTTAACCTGTTCTCTCTATTCTATGGTCATGATTGGATGAGTAAGGGGCGAGTTTATACAGAAACACATATTTATCATGAATATGATGAAGAGGGTTTGATAATGCGTCTGAAGAATAAAATTCCCCTTGTTATTGTCCTGTTTCTTCTCACTCTGACAATTGCTATCACCATCATTGCTGCCACGCAGATGCAGTCTTCGCTTATGGTGGCAGCGAAAGAAAAGCTGGCTCTTGACCGGGATAACAGGGCAGCTGAGTTGAGCACATATCTCGGTTCAATTTATGAAGATCTTCTTCTGGGCGCGCGTAATCCGGTCACTCTTAAGGCGATCAAGGGGTTCAGTGCTGCCTGGGATGATATGGGGCAGAACCAGAAAGCCCGCCTGCAGGATGCCTATATCTATAACAACCCTTATCCACTTGGTAAACGGGATCAGCTTGGGCAGGCAGAGGCCGGCACGCTTTATGATCAGGCTCATGCTACATTCCATCCCTGGTTTCATAAATTACATGAAGTGCACAGTTATTATGATGTGTTCCTGATCGACCTTTCCGGCAATGTGCTTTATTCCGCCTTTAAAGAGCAGGATTTTGCCACTAATTTGAAGACCGGGCAGTGGCGAAACTCTGGGCTTGCTACGGTTTTCAGGCAGGCCGTAGAGATGGATACCTCCGGTGATATTGCCTTTAGTGATTTTGCCGCTTATGCCCCTAGTGCGGGTGCTCCGGCCAGTTTTGTTGCTGCCCCGGTTTTTGATGCTGATGGCGAAAAGCTGGGCGTGTTAGCGTATCAAATGCCGGCGGGGCGCATGAATGCCCTGATGCAAAATGGTACGGGTTTGGGGGAAAGTGGCGAAACTTATCTTGTCGGTTTGGACAGTCTGATGCGCTCAGACAGCCGCTTCAATAAAGAATCAACAATTCTCGCTACGAAGGTGGAAACCATAGCAGTACAGGCAGCCCTGAACGGAGAAGAAGGGGTGGCCATTATTGATGATTACCGAGGTGTGAAGGTGGTTTCTGCTTATGAGCCATTTAATTTTAAAGGGGTGCGCTGGGCGCTGATTGCGGAAATTGATGAAAAAGAGGTTCTGGCCCCCATAAAAACAAGCATTTGGATTTTGGTTTTCATGTCTGTTTTGGTGATCATCGGCCTTGGTGCTGCCAGTTATTTTATTGTGCGGCGTCTCGTTACACCTATTTCCAGCATTGCTGATGTTGCGGGTGTTCTCTCTGGCGGTGATTTGGATGTAGAGGTTCCCTATGTCGAGAAGGAAGATGAAATTGGCGATATGGCTAAATCGCTTCTTCGTTTCCGGGATAGTGTGATCGAGGGGAACCGTTTGCGCGCCGCAGCACAGGCCACAGAACTTGAGCAGGCGGAAGAGAGCCGACGCCGTGATCAGGAACGCCAGCAGCAAGACCTGGAACGCGAACGGGCCAAACATGAGCAGGAGCGCGAGCTTGCTGACGCCCGTAAACGGGACAGGGAAGCTATGGCTGGCCGTTTTGAAGCCCAGGTGGCCTCTATTGTCGCCAAGGTGATGGACCATGCCAATATCCTGAAGCAGTCTGCACTGACCGTGGAAAAATCAGCAAAGGAAACTGCTGATCAATCCAGGCAAAGTCTGGAAAATTCCAGGGAGGCTGGGGAAAGCGTGCAAACAGTTGCGTCCGGTGCGGAAGAGATGTCTAGCTCTATTGGTGAGATCAGCGGCAGGGTGCAGGAAGCGGCTTCGACAACCCGCACCGTTAATCAGGCAGCAGAAGATGCTGTGAGCCAGGTAGACATGCTAGACGGCGTTGCCCAGAAGGTGGGTGATGTGGTGAAGCTGATCAATGATATTGCAGAGCAAACCAACCTTCTGGCCCTGAATGCAACAATTGAAGCGGCGCGAGCCGGTGAGGCAGGCAAGGGGTTTGCCGTGGTTGCGTCTGAGGTGAAAAGCCTTGCAAACCAGACAGGCCGTGCAACGCAGGAAATTGAAAAGCAGATAGAAGATATGCAGGGAGCCACCCGTTCGGCTATTGAGGCTGTGCGGGGCGTGACAAAGAGCATTGGACAAATTGATAAAATATCCAGTGATATTGCAACCTCTGTAGAACAGCAGTCAGCCGCCACCTCTGAAATTGGGCGGGCTGCCTCACTGGCATCGGATATGACCCAGATGGTTATTGACAGTATTAAATCTGTTGGTAATGCCGCTCATGAGAATGCAGAGACAATGACTTCTGTTGAAGCCGCGACTGAGGAATTGCTGACTTTAGCGAAAGAACTGGATGAGCAGGCTAAGCGCTTTGTTGCAGATATAAGGAGTGATGAGGGCGAGGCACTTGACACTGCGGCCTAACCCTGGTTGCGCAGCAGCACCAGCTTTTTCCGGAGCAGGCCCTGTGTGCGCTCATAGGAAATGTGTAATTCCTCAAACAGGGCAGGGGCCTTCTCCGTTTTGGCGGCCTTGCCCATCATCTCCAACTGCGAGGCGATAGCAGATACATTCTCTGCCCCGAATACCAGGCTGGTGGATTTCAGCTTGTGGCAGAGATACTGTATCTTCTCACTATCATCATCGGTGATAGCCGTAT
>JBNKGK010000354.1:0-3462 GCA_050289785.1 Kordiimonas sp. | reverse complement strand
GAAGCTGATGCTTCTGTTGTTATGGCCGCTATTGTTGGTGCAGCAGGTCTGGAGCCAACATTGGCCGCAATCAGAAGAGGGGCAACAATAGCACTGGCCAATAAAGAATGTTTGGTCTGTGCTGGTGAGTTGATGCTGGAAGAGGTCAAGAAACATGGCGCAACCTTGCTGCCCGTGGATTCCGAACATAATGCTATTTTTCAGGTTTTTGAGTTTGGTAAGGAAAAGGCTGTCCGCAAGGTTATTTTAACAGCGTCAGGCGGGCCCTTTTTATCCAAACCAGCCCATGAACTGTCTTTGGTGACACCTGAACAGGCTGTTGCACACCCAAATTGGGATATGGGTGCCAAGATTTCCGTTGATTCAGCCACGATGATGAACAAGGGCCTTGAGATTATTGAGGCTTACTACCTATTCCCCGTAGCGAAAGATCAAATTGATGTGCTGGTGCACCCACAATCTGTCATTCATTCTATGGTGGAATATGTGGACGGCAGCACACTGGCTCAGCTTGGCTCACCTGATATGCGCACCCCCATTTCTTATTGTCTGGCCTGGCCACACAGGATGCCAGCCCCGGTAACACCGCTTAATCTTGCAGAAATTGGCCAATTAACCTTTCAGGAACCGGATTATGATAAATTTCGCTGCCTGGCACTGGCCAAAGAAGCTTTGACGGCAGGTGGTGCAGCGCCAGCTATTTTAAATGCAGCGAATGAGGTCGCCGTTCAGGCATTTCTTGAGCATAAGCTAAGTTTTACTGATATTTCTGGTATAGTAGAGGAAACACTTGCTTCCTGTGACATGAAAGAGCCACAATCTATCGCAAATGTGTTTGAAATAGATAAACTGGCCAGAGATAGGGCGATGGCCATGACAGTGAAGCTTGCAAAAGCTGTGTAGACATAGAGGAAAGACAACAGATGGAAACTGAGGGGCCAGGCCTGATATTTACAATCGTCGCTTTCTTGGGCGGGTTAAGCATCTTGGTGTTTATTCACGAATGGGGCCACTATGCAGCGGCACGCCTGTTTGGAGTGAAAATAGAGACATTTTCCATAGGCATGGGCAAAGAGCTGTTTGGCTATACGGATAAGCGCGGTGTACGCTGGAAAATAAGCGCCCTGCCGATTGGTGGTTATGTAAAATATTTCGGGGATGCCTCTGCCGCCAGTAACCCGGGTGATATACCTGAGGGATTGAGTGATTACGAACGATCTGTCTGCTATCACTTCAAGCCTTTGTGGCAGAGGGCGGTTATTGCCTTTGCCGGCCCTGCAATGAACCTGATCATTGCAGCTGTTGTTTTTGCTTATTTCTTTGGCTCATACGGGCTCAACATCGCGGAACCGGTTGTGAACGGCGTGGCAGAACAATCTGCAGCAGAAGAAGCTGGCTTTGAAGTTGGAGATAGAATTCTCACCGTTAATGGTGATGAAATTGAGCGCTTCTCTGATATTGGGGCGATTGTCAGGCTATATCCGGCTAAGAGAATTGAAATTCAGGTTAATCGTTCCGGGCAAATCCTGACATTAGAAGCCATATTGGGTACCAAATATATGGAAGACCGCTTTGGCAACAGATACCCCTATGGATATCTGGGTGTTGCCTCACCTCCGCCTCAAAGAGTGTCTCTTGGCCCTCTTGGAGCACTTGCAGAGGGCACAAGGCAAACTGTTATGATGACAGAAACCATTTTCACGACCCTGGGACAAATGATTCTTGGTGTTCGATCCGTAAAAGAGCTGGGGGGGCCTGTTCGTATTGCCAATATGGTTGGTGAGGCGGCCAGTATGGGATTCGAGAACTTTGTCTGGATTCTCGGCATGCTGTCGTTAAACCTTGGTATTGTGAATTTATTGCCGATTCCCGTGCTCGATGGTGGTCACCTATTGTTTTATGCCCTTGAAGGTATTAAAGGTTCACCACTGAGTAAAAAGGCTCTGGAGGCCGGATATGTGGCCGGATTTGCCTTAATGATAATTTTTATGCTGCTTGTAACACTGAATGACTTGCAATCTATGGCGCTCTAGGCCAATTTCACCGCCAATGTGCCAAAAACATAAAGTGGGCTGAAAAGTTGCGTTTGAAAAAAATGTGCGTACTGTGGCGCCTCATAACGGCGTTCATATTAGGGGGAGTTATGTTTTCCGTGCCAGTTTTGGCACAGGATGAGCAAGCTCGCGAATTACCTGTTATCAGGCAAATCAGTGTTATCGGGAACGAACGGGTGGAGCCTGAGACGATTGCGTCTTACCTTACCGTTCGCACTGGCGATGTATTCGATCCAAAAAAGCTCGATGAAAGTTTGAAGAACCTCTATCGCACAGGCCTTTTCTCAGATGTTGAGTTTGCTGAGTCCCGCGGGGCGCTGGTTGTGAAGGTGATAGAAAACCCCATCATTAACCGTGTGGTTTTTGAAGGGAATCGACGCCTTAAGGATGACAAGCTGGAGGAAGAGGTTCGTATCAAGCCTCGTATGGTGTTCACCCGAGCTAAGGTGCGGGCAGATGTTCAGCGGATGCTGGAGCTATATCGCCGCTCAGGTCGTTTTGCAGCCATCATCGAGCCAAAGGTTGTTCAGCTCGAGCAAAACCGGGTTGATCTGTTGTTTGAAATTCAGGAAGGCCCTAAAACCAAGGTGAGCCGCATTAACTTCCTTGGCAACAAAGTCTTCAGTGATGGTGATTTGCGAGGTGAACTTGCCACCAAAGAGGCTCGCTGGTGGAAATTCTTCACGTCAAATGACACGTTTGATCCTGACCGCTTGGCTTATGACCAACAGGTTCTTCGCCAATATTATCTTAATGAAGGTTATGCTGACTTCCGTGTTGTTTCCGCTGTATCTGAGCTAACACCAGACAGAACCAATTTTATCATCTCCTTCACGGTGGAAGAGGGTGAGCTTTATAAATTTGGCACCATTGATGTGGAGAGTGAAATCCGCGATGTGGACGCCAAATTATTCCGCTCTTTCCTTCTGATGAAAGAAGGTAGCACTTATAGTGCGGAAGCCATTGAAAAGACCATTGAAACACTAACCGATGCCGCAGGCTTGCTTGGCTATGCTTTCGTGGATGTGCGCCCTCAGATTGATCGCAACCGTGAAGACCGTATTATTAACATTAAATTCCGTATTCTTGATGCCCCCCGGGTTTATGTGGAACGGATTAATATCCACGGTAACGTACGGACATTGGACCGTGTTTTACGCCGGGAATTCCGACTGCAGGAAGGGGATGCCTTCAACTCGGCTTTGGTGAAGCGTTCAGAAAACCGGATGAACAGGCTTAATTTCTTCCGCTCAGTTGAGATTGATCAGCAACAGGGCAGCACGCCAGACCGGATGGTACTGGACGTGAAAGTGGAAGAGCAGGCAACTGGTGAATTGAATATTGGTGCTGGCTTCTCCAGCCTCGAGAGCTTTATCTTTGATTTCTCCATTCGTGAGAGAAACTTCCT
>JBNKGK010000353.1:0-3471 GCA_050289785.1 Kordiimonas sp. | reverse complement strand
CTGACCACGGATAACGGTATGCCAGGAGAGACTAGTCCCTTCAAAGCCGAAACAGCGCTTGCATGGCGAGAGGGTCGTCTTGTTTATGTGAATGAGCCTTTGCGGACGGTGCTTGCAGAGGTGAACCGGTATCGACAAAAAAAAATTACCCTGGCGGATGAGTCATTAGGCGATATTCGCGTGACAACGGCGTTACGTTTTGATGAGACAGATAAAATCCTGCTAGGTTTGGAACGTACACGGCCTGTCTGGATTGAAATGGCTAAGAAGGCTATTGTCATTCACCCGAAAGGATAAAGAAGTTTTTTGTTTATATAAAACAGATGCTTAGGAAAAATTAAAAAGAATCTTGGAAGATTTTCAAAATCGAGTTGTCTCTCTTCGGAAGGTGACAAAATCCGGGCGCAAGAGCGTATCTGACTGTCTCACCTTCAAAGGGAAATCAAGGAGGAGACAATTTTATGATAGGTAAAGAAAAACAGGGTGGAGGGCTGTATAGCAGGGCATGGTTCCGGAACGCGGCCTCAGCAGCGGCGATTCTTTCTGCAACATTTGGTTACGCGCAGCTTATGGCAGGTGATGGCGTTCAGAAAATCACCATTCAGGCCCAGCCACTTGATCTGGCCATTGTTGAACTATCCCGCCAAGCAGATGTTTTTGTTTTTGTGCCACCAGAATTGGTGCAAGGTAAAGTGGCCCCTTCAGTTGATGGACAAATGAAGCCTGCGGATGCTCTGGCAACGTTGCTGCAGGGTACAAACCTTGTGTTTGAACGTAATAATGATGGCGCTTATGTGGTGACAGAAAAGCCTGTTGCTGAAACAGGTTCAGCCATGACAGATGAAGATGTTTCCTTCGTGCTAGAAGAGATTATCGTGACAGCTACGCGTCGTGAAGCCAGTATGATGGATATTCCGATGAGTATCAATGCGTTCAGCGGGGAACGGATCAGGAAGAGTGGTATTCATGATGTCTCAGGCCTTCAGTTTTTAGCGGCGGGAATGCATGTACGTACTGTCGCTGGTTTGGCTCGAATTTATATTCGTGGAATTGGCTCGGATAGTGTTGCTGTTGGAAGCGAGTCCGGTATCGCCATGCATCGAGATGGGGTATATATACCAAATCGGGGTGACATGTCCTTAGGCTTTTTTGATACAGAGCGTGTAGAAGTGTTGAGGGGGCCTCAGGGCACTTTATATGGTAGAAATGCCACTGGTGGATCTGTTAATTTTATCTCAAGAGCACCGACTGAAGTATTTGAAACTGGTGGCGACGTAACTTTTGGAAACTATAATCTTATTGAGACTGAAGGGTATGTCAGTGGCCCGATAGTTGATGATTATTTAATGGCACGTGTCGCTTTTAAAACCAGTGATCATGATGGGCATACCCTGAATTTATTCAATGGAGAGCACCTCGATGACAGAGACTTTTCAGGGGTTCGGGCTATTTTACGCTATGCGCCTAACAGTGATTTCCAATTAGATATTACTATGGATAATGCTAAGGATAATAGCGTATATGGCGAAAAGTCTACCAGAAAGAAGAATGACGCCCCATTACCATGGGAAGTAGCAGGCTTCATCCTGCCTGAGTCTCCTCGTGTTATTAATGTTGACGATAAATATGCGCAAAAAAAATCATGGGGTGTCAGTTCTAAGATCAAATGGATTGGTGACGAATTTACATTGGAATCCTTAACGGCCTATCGCGAGTATTCTACGTTGACCACGGGGGATTTTGATGGTGGGCCATTAAGGTCATCATATTTAAGTCCGGATAGCACCAGTGATAATCAATTGTCTCAGGAGATTACCCTAGCTTCTTCAGGTAAACCGCTTGAATGGATTGTTGGGGCCTATTATTTTCATGAGAGCATAAAAAATGCTGGGGATTTGCAACTGGTGCCAGCTGGTATTCCTCACATATTTTATACCAATAACTTAAAAGGTGATGCTTATGCAGTTTTTGGTGAGGGCAGCTATGCTATTCTTGACCGGCTGACTTTAACTCTTGGTGCGCGTTATTCTTATGAAGAGAAAGATATTTCCGGCGATAGCATTTTAGTATTTGCTTCCGGAGCAATGTCGGGAAATCCGGCAGTTTTGTCTGATAACTGGGGGAGTTTCACACCAAAGGTGGCCTTAACATATGATTTAAGTGATGAAGCAACTGCATATGTAACGGTGGGGAAGGGGTTTAAATCCGGTGGCTACAACGGAGCAACTGGAAACCCACTGGGAGCCTATAATCCTGAGAAGGTGATTAATTATGAGTTAGGTTTGAAAGCTGCGTTTTTTGACAACAGGTTTAGAGCAAATATAGCTGTGTTTCAGATGGATTATAGTGATCTTCAGGTCAGAGTAAGGCGAATAAATCCTATAACAGACCTAGATACAACTGTCACAACAAATGCTGCGTCATCCACCATTCGTGGTGTAGAACTTGAACTGGATGGAAGACCCACAGAAAATCTATCTTTCGATGCAAATGCTTCCTGGTTGGATGCGGCCTATGATAGGTGGCCAGATGCTTTGAATTTTGGCACTCCCACGAATGTGTCTGGGTATCGGATGCAAAATGCACCTGAATGGGCATTTAATTTGAGTATAAGTTACAATATACTTATAGGCAATTGGGGGTACGCAAAATTACGTGGTGAATATGCTTATAAAAGCCGAGTATTTTTTACGCCCTTTCAAGATAACTTTTCTTCAGAAGAAGGCTTCAGCCTTATTAACGCCCGTATGGTTTTTGAGAGTGCCGATGATGGGTGGAGCATTGCAGGTTGGATAAAAAATATCACAGATAAAGATGCCCGATCATATAGGCTTGAGCGCGGAGGGGACACTACTAATGCCTTTTTTACGCCCCGCTCCTACGGTATCACCGTTGGTTATCGTTTCTAGCAGCTTTATTGGGCTCCGGTGTTCGCATCGGAGCCTCCATGTAGCAGGTCTGTTATTATGTATCTTTTCCGTTTTTTCAGGGTTGTGCAACCTATCTTCTTCTTGTGGGGTGTCGGTGTTTCGACTGCTGCAGCGGATACGGGCTGGGAAAAACATGTTGTATTTGAGGGTGAAACCAGCCTGACTGCGGTAGCTGCGGATTTTACTGGGGATGGTATTACAGACATTATTGCCAACACAGGTGAGGGGGTAACCCGATTGTTTATAGGCCCTAGCTGGAAGCATATCCTTTTGGATGATACCCCTTGCCCGAAGCTGGCGCGGAAAGAGGTGCTGGAGGTGGAAATAAGTCTTGCCATGCATAGCCAGGCCTTTGATGTAGATGAGGACGGGGATACTGATTATATCAGCGCCTGCTACAATCCCGGTCTGATCACATGGTATGAACAGCCGAATGATCCACTCAGACAGAAATGGGTGCGCCGCCTGATTGATAATAGGCTTCACGGTGTGCATGGTTTGGTCGTGGGGGATGTTGATCAGGACGGTAAGCCGGATCTGC
>JBNKGK010000352.1:0-3479 GCA_050289785.1 Kordiimonas sp. | reverse complement strand
CCCGCTAGGGGCTTCATCGGGATCGTAAAACGATCCGGATTAGCTTCATATTTCGCAGCCAGGCGGAAAAGCTGCTCTAACAGCTTTTTCTCAAACTGCGCAGCCGAGGCGATATGGCTATTGGCCAGGCCCTGCAAATATTCATGATCTTCTCTGATGGCATGCAACAGCCCCTTGGGGTGTGCGCTGCCATACACATCGGGGCGCTGGGGTTCAAAGGTAGCTGCCCCTTTAAAGATCGCTTTTTCGGCCCCTACCATAATGTTTTATCCTTTACATCACGCATCACAAGATAAATGAGAGCAAAGGGCGCCACACCCGTCAGAACAAGCGCAGGAAGCACAAGAGCCTCAAGCCCCAAGGCAGATACCATCATGATTTTTCTCCAGATTGTGGGGAAGAAGCAGTGTTAAGACACTTCCAATCAAACTGAGTTTTTCCAAAATAGGCCGTAAACATCACAATCATGGACACAAGAGCAGAAACAAGAGCTGCTACATAAAACCCGATGGTGAAATAGGCATAAAGGCCGCAGGCTGTGCCCAAAAGCATCGCCAGAGAGGCTGTAGTGCCGCCACCTTTTCTAAATAATAGACCAATGGCAATAGGCCATATTGTACTGGCCACAAAAGCCCCGGTGAAATGTAGAAGCGAGCCAAGAGTGGCAAGACGCGGCAAACTAAACGACCAGGTAAACACACCAAGGCCAACGATGATCCACATGGCAGCCTTACGCAGTTCAGCATCAGTGGCGTCCGGCCTGAAATGGCCTTTGTAGATATCTTTCACCAGCAAATCACTGGTAGCCGCGAGAACACTATCAAGACTGGAAGCAAGAGCGGCAAAAACCACGATGAAAACCAGCACAGCGCCCATAAGTCCAAACAGCTTACCCGCCACCAGCGGTGCCACCATATCAGCAGAGGGAACATTCACCCCCAACATAGGGGCCGCCAGCGCAATAAAGCCTGCGACGATAGGGATCGGCAGCCAGAAAAGCCCAGCAAGCGCATAGGCGCGGAACCCAACCCCAGGCGCAAAAGCAAAAGCGCGAGACCACCAAACGTTGGAATGGAATATTTCCCCCACCCCAAAAAAGAGATTGTTAAACAGAAACATAATAGACGCTGGTAGCAGCAGGTTCAGCAGCTCAGGGCGTTCTTTTTGCAGTTGCGCATGGATAGCATCAAAACCAACTTCATTAATCACCAGCACAGCCAGCAAGATAACACCGACAAGGATAAGGATGGTTTGCACAAAGTCTGTGCCGATCACCGCCCGCAAGCCTCCAAACACAGTGTATAAGGTGCAGATAACAACAATAACTGTCATACCATAAGCATAAGGAATGCCAGCCAGCGCGTTGATGAGCAAACCACCAGCCATGCCAAGGCTGATCAGCCAACCAAGCGCATAAAACAAAGAGATCAGCAGGAACAGCCGCCAGGCGGTGTTACCGTATCGAAGCCGAATAAAATCACCGCTGGTATATCCCTGCGGCATTATTTCTTTGATACGTTTTGCAAGCGGTGCAAACAGAAACAGCCCCACCGCCCCGAGGGAATACCCCACCATACCCCAGATACCAAGCTGGTACGCCAGCTGCGGGGCTGTCATGGTGGTATTACTGGTCACCCAGGTAGCCATAGCTGTGGCAATCGCCAGCCCCATGCCCACTTTTCTGCCCGCCAGCATATAATCTTCAAGTGAATTATTTTTGCGGCCCAGCCACCAGCCAAGCCATACCCATAGAAGGGAAAAGGCAGCTATGATTATCCATGCCACTGATACAGGCATTACGCTGTTAGCATTAAGCATCTTGATTATTCCGCTTCAGTTTTTACAGAAAGGGGTTCACTGGCGTTTTTTAAACCGCGGACAATCAAAACAATTAAAATGATGAACATAGCAGCGCCCAAAGTAAAGAAGGTAAACGCCCGCTTCAGGGGATGATGTGCCACCGTTACTTTCAGCTGGCTCGCTTCCGCTTGTCTGTCGGCGAGCAAGGCAAATTCATAATCACCATTTGCATAACCGCTGAGTGTAGAAGCGCGATCAGGCCCTGCATATATGATACGCCAGCCATCTTCCGTTTTTTGCTTGAGAATGAAGTCTTCCCCGTCCGCATCGGGCCAGGCAAGTGTCATATAACCCGCCTTCAGACCGTTATCAGCCAACTGAAGATCACCCGCTGAGGAAAGCCCAGAAAGGAGAAACAGACTAAGTGCTGATATTACAATTCGAAAAAACATATAAGAGTGTTTTTCAACCGTTCCTTTAGAAAACCCTGAAATTATAGCTCATTTACCCCTTCTAGGTTGAAAGCCTAGTCCATTTATTATTTGAATTCAAATTATTTGTTCCGAACCCAAATATGCTTTAAAAACATAGAGCTCGATGAAAAGAGGTGCATAAATGCTGGATATATCCGTAGATAGAATTGAAGCGGACCTTCTCGAACTCGCCACCTTTGGCTTTAACGAAAAAGATAAAGGTATCTACCGCCAGGGCTTTACCGATGACGATATGGCAGCCCGCAAATGGCTGATGGCCAAAATGGAAGGTCTGAACATGCGTGCCCGCATGGACGGCGCAGGCAGTGTGATCGGCCGCATCGGCCCCGATAACAAACCAGCCATAATGATAGGATCACACCTTGATAGTGTGCCTGCCGGCGGCATTTTTGACGGCTCGCTTGGGGTAATGGCCGGTGTGGAATGCATTCGCGTTATTCAGGAAAATAATATCCAGCTGGATTACCCCGTTGAGATTGTTGCCACTAGTGAAGAAGAGGGGCGTTTTGGCGGTATGCTGGGGGCCCAGGCACTGGCTGGTGAAGTAACGCTTGAATGGCTTGAAAACGCCCAGGATTCTAGTGGAAAAATGCTGAAAGACGCCATGGCAGAGCAAGGCTTCAAACATTATGATGCCTTGCATGCCCACCGGGACCCAAAAACCTTAAAAGCTTTTCTCGAACTGCATGTGGAGCAAGGTCCTGTACTGGAGACCAAAAAAACCACCATCGGTATCGTTGAAGGCATTTCCGGTGTATTTAAATGGATGGTGCGGCTGATCGGCAAGGCTGACCACGCGGGCACAGCCCCCATGGACATGCGAAGCGATGCCTTTTTGGGGCTTGCTGATTTCGCTCAGGAAATTCAGCGTATTATTGATGAAGAAGGCACCGATAAATCCCGTATCACTATTGGTTATGTGAAACTGAAGCCTGGCTTTCCTCACACTGTGCCCGGCGAAGTAAATTTCACCATCGTAGGCCGCGACCTGGACAAAGAAGTCATGACCAAACTGGCCAATGCCTGCAGGCGTGTGCTTTCTGCCATCGCCCGCCGCCACCGCCTGATGTTTGAATATGAGCAAATGAGCTGGCTGGACCCTCAATATTGCAGCTCAGACATTGTTGACATGATCGAGGAAAAAACCAAAGCACGGGATTATAGCTATATGCGCATGCCCTCTGG
>JBNKGK010000351.1:0-3483 GCA_050289785.1 Kordiimonas sp. | reverse complement strand
CTTTTTCATCTTGGTGTTATAATCATGCACATCAATGCCCGGACGCATCTTGATTTCTTTCACGTCCTGGGTTTTCTGCTTTTTCCGTGCAAGGTTAGCTTTTTTCTGCTGTTCGTATTTAAACTTACCATAGTCGAGAACCTTACATACGGGTGGCTCCGCATTTGGGGATATCTCCACCAGGTCCAGACCGGACTCGGCCGCTATATCAAGCGCCCTAGCAACCGTTACAACCCCGTGGTTTTCACCTTCTGCTCCGATCAGTCGTACTTCACGCACCTTAATCTGATCGTTAACGCGCGGCCCTTCCTGTTTGGGTGGGCCCGCAAATTGCCCTCTACGTATGTTCGTTCTCCTCTTTCCTGTTTACGACATAACAGCACAAGGCAGGCTATCAAAGAAAGCCTGCCTATTGATCCGCACTATACAGCGAATTCCCGTTTATGCAAAGCCTTGATACAAGTGGCCCCTATAAACTTATTCACCATTTGGAACTGCCGCCTCAGCTGTCAGGGAGCTTAAAGCCTCATCCAGCGGTAAAACCACCTGATTATTGCTGCCAAGACGGCGAATGCTCACCTTGCCTTCTTCAGCTTCACGCATCCCAACCACCAGAATAGCTGGCACTTTGGCGTGGCTGTGCTCCCGCACCTTGTAATTGATCTTCTCATTTCTAAGGTCCAGTTTCACACGCAGGCCTGCATCCTTCAGGGCTTCATACACCTTGTTTGCATAGTCATTAGCTTCAGATGTAATTGGGGTCACCACAGCCTGAGTGGGCGCCAGCCACAACGGCATACGGCCTGCATAATGCTCAATCATAATGCCAATGAAGCGCTCCAGCGTGCCAAGAATAGCACGGTGCAGCATCACAGGGCGATGTTTGGCACCGTCCTCACCAATGTAGGAGGCATCAAGCCGCTCAGGCAGCACAAAATCAAGCTGCAGCGTACCACACTGCCATGTTCGCCCAATAGCATCAGACAAGTGGAACTCCAGCTTCGGCCCATAGAAGGCGCCCTCACCAGGTGCATAATCAAACTCGAGGCCTGCTGATTCCAGCGCTTTCGCCAATGCGCCTTCCGCCTTGTCCCACACTTCATCAGTGCCTGCCCGCACATCAGGGCGCGTCGCCAGAAGCACCTTGAACTCAGGGAAACCAAGATCACGGTACACACTGCCCAGAAGCGCACAAAAAGCCACGCTTTCAGAAGTGATTTGATCCTCTCGGCAGAAGATATGGGCGTCATCCTGTGTCATCTGACGCACCCGCATCAGGCCGTGTAAGGCACCATGGGCCTCGTTTCTGTGACAACAGCCGAATTCAGCAAAACGGATCGGCAAATCGCGGTAGCTTTTAATGCCCTGCTTGAACACCTGTACGTGAGCTGGGCAGTTCATCGGCTTAATCGCCATCAGCTTGGCACCCGCTGAAATGACCGGCTGGTCTTCCTCTGTGGAAGGCACTTCATCCGGCACCACAAACATATTTTCCCGGAATTTGGACCAGTGGCCGGATTGCTCCCAAAATTTGCTGTCCAGAAGCTGCGGTGTCTTGATCTCCTGATAGCCCGCTTCCTTGATCCGCTTGCGGATATAATTTTCAAGCTGCAGCCAGATGGTGTAACCCTGCGGATGCCAGAACACAGAGCCCTGCGCCTCTTCCTGCAGATGGAACAGGTCCATCTCGCGGCCAAGCTTGCGGTGATCCCGCTTCGCAGCTTCTTCCAGACGTAGCAAATAGGCTTTCAGCCCTTTCTTATCCGCCCAGCATGTGCCGTAAATACGTGTCAGCATTTCATTTTTGCTGTCACCCCGCCAATAGGCGCCCGCCACTTTCATCAGCTTGAAAGCATCACCAAGCTTGCCTGTGGAAGGCAGGTGCGGGCCGCGGCAAAGGTCAAGCCAGTTGCCCTGCTTGTAAACCGTTACCTCTTCCCCGGCCGGGATCGCTTCAATCAACTCAGCCTTATAATGCTCACCAATCTTCTTGAAATAGGCGATGGCCTCATCCCTGTCCCATACTTCACGGATGATTTTTTCGTCACGGGCCACAATTTCGCCCATGCGTTTTTCGATCACGGCCAGATCATCTTCTGTGAAGGGTTTGTCGCGCGCGAAATCATAGAAGAAGCCATCTTCAATAACCGGGCCAATGGTAACTTGCGTACCGGGAAACAGTTCCTGCACGGCTTCGGCCATAATATGCGCTGCATCGTGGCGCAACAGCTCCAGGCCGTCCTGGTCTTTCTTTGTGACAATCGCTACATCCGCATCAGCCTTAATCTCACGGGATAAATCTCGCAGTTCGCCATTCACTTTAATGGCCAGCGCCGCTTTGAGAAGACCGGGGCCAATATCCGCCGCGAGGGTAGTGCCAGTCACCGGGCCATCAAACGTGCGCACGCTGCCATCCGGCAGGCGCAGGTTGACCAGGTTTTGGGCACTCACATTCTCGCTCATTGTTTTAAATCCTAATTGGTAAAAATTAAACCTTCAGCGAGTTAACCGTGGTGGGGTAGGAAGTCAAGCATGGCCTCGCCTTTGCTGCATATTTACCCTCTCCTAACCCAAATTCTTGTTTGTATTTACTCAACCGGCATGGAATAAATTAAAGACTTATACCTTAAAGGGGGAATCACATGACAGAAGACCAACCGAGGACCGTACCAACCAGCGAGCGGAAAATTCACAAGTTTGAGTTCACTGGCACGGCGGATGAAATGGTGCCGATTATCGTTAAAAACCTGATCTTCAATGCCCTGACACTTTCCCTCTATCGCTTTTGGGGGCGTACGAACGTGCGGCGTTATATATGGGCCAATGTGCGTTTCATGGGGGACCCGTTTGAATATACCGGCACGGGTGGTGAACTTTTCAAAGGCTTTCTGATTGTGCTGTTTGTGGTGTTCATGCCTGCCAGTATCCTTAACACCTATGGACAGGGGCTTGCTCTGCAAGGAAATCCTGCTGGCCTTGTCATCATTTTTGCCACATCCGTTGCCTTCATGTGGCTACTGCCCTTTGGCCTTTATATGGCGCTGAAATACCGAATGTCCCGCACATGGTGGCGCGGCGTACGCGGAGCCCAAGCGGGCAGCAGCGCCAAATTCTCATGGGCTTTCTGGGGTTATACCCTGTTATGTATTGTCACATTGGGGCTGGCTTTTCCTTTTATGGAGAACCAGCTTTGGAAGCTGCAAAGCAATGAACGTTATTTTGGTTCTGGCCAGTTTCATTATGATGCGTCCTGCAAAAGCCTCTACAAAAGCTTTTTTATATCCGTTGCAGTTACGTTGGCCTGCTTTGGCCTTTTTTTAGGCATAGCCTCTTATAAATCTACAGGCCTGTCTTCCCAGGGCCAGATGGTAGGCTTCTTTGTTGTGGCCTATCTCATCGCTATCGTTGTAACTGGGCTGGCTTTTGCCCTGTATGTTCATGCAAAATTCTCACTGTTCCTGAACGAAACACACTTCGAAAACA
>JBNKGK010000350.1:0-3485 GCA_050289785.1 Kordiimonas sp. | reverse complement strand
TAAATCAAACTAACATATTGATTTTATTTAATTTTATCATTCCTTCTCCGAAAGGATGATCTTGCCATCTGCTTTTTTATTCACATCAAGAGATAAAATTTGGGCCACCGTTTGGGCCATTAAGTCTATTTGATCTATCCTGAAAGAGATGGTTACCTGTCTGGATGCAAGAGATTGATCCATTAGACTAATGCCCGAAGCATAATATCTGTTCACATCCGCCACAATATCACCAAGATAAGCACCAGTATAATCAAACCGGCCTTCCCGCCAGGACCCAAAACCACCCTGAACCGGAGCTGGGGCTCCATCAGATGCCTTCATATCTAATTCATACCCCGCAGAAACCAGCGTGTAATTATCTACTTCCTCAGCCTGTCCCTTGATAACAGAAACCAGCCCTTCCTCAACAGAAACACGTGAGCCACCTTCACTATGGCGAATATTGAAAGCAGTACCAACCACACGCACCTGACCATCAGGAATATCTACGACGAAAGGACGTTCACTGTTCTTAACGGGTGTGAAATACGCCTCCCCTGACAAAAGGGCGATATGTCGTTCAGAGCGTGAATAGGTCACCTGAAGTTCGGTTTTCCCTCCCAAAGCCACAATGCTGCCATCAGGTAAATTAAGCTCACGAACCTGGGCTATCTCCGTTCTATAGTGCTCAGTTTTTGGCATCTGAGGGGTAAGAGCAATATAGGCCACTCCCGCCAAAATCATCACGACCCCAAAAGCAACCGCTTTCGGCACAAAACCCTCGATTGGCCAAAATCTTTGCCACCACGGCGCATAGCTCTCTTCAAGCAAGTCATAAGCCTCTGGCATCATCCGGAGTTGGGATGAGCCCTCCCACATCTGGTCCACAGTTTCAAATGCTAACTGATGGCTAGGGTCTGCCTGAAGCCAATCTTTAAATGCGTCCTGATCAGCATCCGTCACGGCTTTTGTACGCATACGAACCAGCCATCTGATGGCTTCATCTTCCATTTTATCTTGTATCAAAGGTTCAGCCATAAACCTTTACCTTTCACCAAAAGGCCAAACTGGCTTTTGGTTATGTTTTTTCACGGCCTCAAAACACTTTTTTGTCGCTCGTTCTATATGTTTTTCTACTGCAGCTACAGACATGGATTCACGCTCCGCAATGGCCTCACATGTTAAACCATGTAACCGGTTCAGTAGGAAAATCCGCCGCTGGCGCGCTGATGTTTTCTTAAGGGCATCGAGCATAACTTGCAGCTCCTCTCGCCCTAGTAAGACGCGCTCAGCATCAATTACCGACACATTTTCTGCACTGATATCTTTTTGGAGCTCAGTTTGATGAGCATATTGCCTGTTGGCCTTGCGATGATATTCAATCACCTCATTGCGGGCCATCGCATATAAATAGGCTCTGGGGTTTTGAATATTTTCGGGTTGCTGGTGTGCTGCAAATTTGGCAAAAGCATGTTGCACAACATCTTCAGGCTCAGGCGGTCCTTCACCAAACTTCTGAGTCACAAAAACACATAGTTCACGCCAATACTGGCGGTACAGGCGCTCCATAAAAGGTGACTCAGCCTTGCCCGTCACCAAATGAGCAGACCCAGCCATCAAATCTTTATATGTCTTCCCTGCACTCAATTTATATTAACCTCATTCGGCATGAATTGAGCCAACCTTCCCCATGGCACGTTTACCAAACACCTAAAGAGTTTTGCGCCCTATCATAGAAACACAGCTTTTGTAAATCTTATACAAAAGGCCGTTTTTTCAAACTAATTTCTCAAACTTTGGCGATAATTTTCAAACATTAATGTGTCTTTCAATTCCACCGATGTCCTGTTAATCTACATTATGCATATTCTTATTGATTATGCAATATATAAATGTTATGCATAAGCAAGAAAGTTATGAACAGAGGCTATATTCAGGGCAAAGACATCAAGAAGAAGCGCCAAGCAATCATAGATGCGGGCGTGATTGATGATGGCTACACGATATACGAGGACGGCATGCCGCCACGGCGCAAAAGTAAAGATTGGAAAAAGGACTTCCCTGAAAAGAGCAAGTCGATTGCCGATCTTCGCCCTGGGGACGTTCTGGTGGTCAGTTCCGTTACTGACTTCGCGCTACAGAAAGGTGAAGCCGCCATGCTGGTTGCTGAGGTCAGTTTAATGGGGGCCTCTGTAAAGGATGCAGAAACAGGAAAGGTCTACAGCTTTGGGGAGAAAGATGCCAAGGACATCATTGAGCTTTGGCACATGTCTGTGGAAGCTGTGAATGAACGGTGGAACAAGAAGGTCAAAAAGACAATGAAGGAGCGCGGGACTTCCTCTGGCAAGCGCGCCAATCTTGATACGATCAAGGCAGAAGATCCCGAGCTTTATGACAAGATTGAGCTCATCTGGTGTTCGGATGAGACGGCCAAGTCGGCACCGATCGCAATCAACCAGATTAACGATTTATTGCCGGGAGAAATGACTATCTCGCGGGATACGTTGCAGCGGCACTTTGGCTTTATCAAAGCTGCGCGCGCCGCCTATGCAGAACGACAAAAGTAAGGACTAGAACGTGGCTTTTCCTTTGTCAGCAAAGACTATTCAGGTGCTCGCTGAGGTAATTAGTGGGGGAGCTGCCAACGATGGCAAGGAACCTATCGGTATATATCGCAGTGGCCCGAAGATTGAACGTTTCATGCGCAACTGCAATGTAGATTTTCAACTCACTGGCTCCCGCTTGCCATCACTGGAAGACTGCTTGGTAAACCTAAATAGAGGTCCTGATGCAGTTCAACAACTCACAGCTGTTATCGAAGCTGCGGCGCATCCTGCAGATTTTACCAATGACCCAGAAAAACATGGTGTGGTAGTGGGTGCCCTCAATCAAGCCCTTGCCTATGATGGCTTCGAGCTTCGCAGTATGAGCGGCTTGACCCGTCTATGTGAGAGAGGTGAGTCAGCGCCAGTGATTTCAGGACTGTCCATGACGGCGGGGGAAATTAATTTTGATACCGTTGGGCGTGATCTCGACCGGGCGCTTGAGAACGTCAATGATGATCCGGAAGACGCTATTACATCAGCGTGTTCTACTGTCGAAAGTGTCTGCCGATCTATACTAGGGTGTGAACCCAATTCAATGTGTTGCGTTTCTTAGGCGATTTGTGATTCAAGGCTCCCAGATAAGGAGTTTTGTATGGCACGATTTGATTTAAGCGACACCGAGTGGGCAGTTATTGAACCTTTACTACCGAGGAAAGGCCGAGGTCCGGCCCGCCGGGATGACAGGACTATCCTGAATGGTATCTTCTATATTTTACGCACAGGTGCGCCGTGGCGAGACCTGCCGGGGCGTTATGGGCCGCACACAACGGTTTATAATCGCTATGTCCGCTGGGGTCAGCGAGGGATGTGGAAGGCTATCTTTGATGCCTTGGCAGAAGAGTGTGAAGACGCTCTTGTTTTTGTGATGGTTCGATTGTAAAGGCTCACCGCGCTGCG
>JBNKGK010000349.1:0-3532 GCA_050289785.1 Kordiimonas sp. | reverse complement strand
CTTCATAATAGGCTTTACGGGCAAAATTATATCCGTCTGGTGTCAGCGAGCCTCGTGGCGGCATAAGAAGCGCAGAAATCCGTATTTGATGACCCACTTTCACTGTATCCGGCAAACTTACACGGCTAAGCAATCGGGCTCGCTTGGGTATACCCTCTGTCTCCCCATTCAGCGACAGAAGCGCAAGGTATAAGCGATCAGCCTTTCCTGCACGCGTTTCCACCCTTTCAACAATAGCCTCAACCTCTGCATACTGCTGATGTGTTAAACGTACACCATCAACCAGATGAAACCTGATTATACAAAAACAAAGAGCGAGAAGAATGCTGATAACAAGATTCAGGGTGAAACCACCCCGCTTGACCCTGAACAAATATATAATCAGTGCAGAAGAAGCCCCCACCAGACTATAATGACTATATTTTATAACAGCAGCAGGCTTATCCATTATGAAAGCTGAAAGCAGGATGAACACCATGACAGGAACAAGAAAAGCCCACTCAGAATGCCAATGATTATCTGGTTTAGATGTGTTTATTACAAAAAGCCTTATATTTTTAAGGAGTTGGCGCACACGATCTCCAAATCACTGTCAATAGTGAAGACACCTTAACGATTATTATAATGGTACCAATGTAAAAAATTTACGCTCCTGTGATTTGTGTTGTGCGAAAACTTGTGATACAAGCCTTCCAAATATCCAGTTCATGGGTGCGAAAATTAACGTCGCAACCTATATTTTGTTAAATTTAACAAGGGTTTATTGACTGAGCATGCAAAATGACGTGCCCAAAGTTGTAACGCGGTTTGCCCCCTCTCCGACGGGGTTTCTCCATATTGGCGGGGCCCGCACAGCCCTTTATAATTGGTTATATGCCCGCAGGCATGAAGGAAAATTCTTCCTTCGCATTGAAGATACGGACAGAAAACGTTCTACTGACGAAGCCATTGATGCCATTTTAACTGGCATGAAATGGCTGGGGCTTGACTGGGATGGTGATGCCATCAGTCAGTTCGCTCGTGCAGAGCGCCATAAAGAAGTGGCCCAGCAGCTTCTTGCTGCAGGAAAAGCATATCGTTGTTATGCCACACCCGAGGAGCTTACCACAGAGCGGGAAAAAGCCCGCACTGAAGGGAGAAACTTCCGGGGTGATCTTTGGAGAGATCGAGACGACAGCGCCATGCCAAGTGATGCCCCCTATTCCGTACGGATAAAAATGCCTCGTGAAGGAGCAACCACCCTTCATGATGCCGTTCAGGGCGACGTAACCGTGCAAAATAGTGACCTGGACGACATGATTTTGCTCCGCTCGGATGGCACCCCCACTTATATGCTCGCCGTTGTGGTGGACGACCATGATATGGGCGTAACACATATCATTCGCGGCGATGATCACCTAAACAATGCCTTCAGGCAGCATCAAATTTATGCAGCCATGGGCTGGGACCTCCCCAGCTATTCCCATATTCCACTGATTCATGGTGAAGACGGCAAAAAACTCTCCAAACGTCATGGTGCGCTTGGTGTAGATGCCTATGAGGATATGGGTTTTCTCCCTGAAGCCATGCGCAACTATTTGTTACGCCTTGGCTGGAGCCACGGTGATGATGAAATTATTCCGACAAAACAAGCTGTTGAGTGGTTTGACCTGGAGCATATTGGCCGCAGTCCTGCCCGATTTGACTATAACAAGCTGGATAATCTGAATAACCATTATATGAGAGAAATGGCCCCGGCAGACCTGCTTGCCGTGATCGCGCCTGCTCTTGAATCCGAAATTGGCCACAAACTTGATACAATAGAAGAAGAGCGCCTGAAACAAGCTCTTCCTTTTTTGGCGGAACGAGCCAAACGCCTACCTGACCTCATTCCGAGCGCGTCTCTTTTCTGTAATACTCGGCCGCTAACATTAACGGAAAAAGCCGAAAAACAGCTCTCTGGAGACAGCTTGAGCGTGATCGAGAATGTGGCAAATGAATTGGAAGCCGTTGCCGACTGGAAACCAGAGGCAATCAAAGCTGCCATTATGTCTTTCGCTGAAGCGAAGGGCCTTAAACTTGGCAACGTCATGCAACCGGTCCGGGCAGCCGTGACTGGTGGACAACAGTCAGGCGATCTGGTGGAAACCCTGGGAATATTGGGTAAAACAGAAACCATTGGGCGCCTGCGGGACCGCATATCCGCGTAGCCGACTGCGTATCAGCCCCTGTGGCTGGTAATGAGAATTTTGAGAAGGAGTATTGGACTATGTCTAACGATGATCCCTTTAAACTGGCTGGCTCAGGGCTGGAAGCTGACCTCCCCGTTATGGAAGGCACTGTAGGCCCAAAAGTTTTGGATATTCGCAAGCTTTATGCCCAAACAGATATGTTCACTTTTGACCCAGGCTTCACTTCTACAGCAAGCTGTGAGTCAAAAATCACCTATATTGATGGTGACAAGGGCGAGCTGCAGTATCGCGGCTACCCAATCGAACAATTGGCCGAACACAGCGACTTCATGGAATGTTGCTATATTCTACTATTCGGTGAGCTGCCTTCTGCAGAAGAAAAAGCGAAATTTGAGTGGGATATTACTCACCACACAATGGTTCATGAGCAACTGCAGCGTTTCTTCACCGGCTTCCGTCGTGATGCACACCCAATGGCCATTCTGGTTGGTGTTGTTGGGGCTCTGGCTGCTTTCTATCATGACAGCACAGACATTAATGACCCACACCAGCGCATGGTTGCCAGCTATCGTTTGATTGCAAAAATCCCAACGATTGCGGCTATGGCCTATAAATATTCTGTTGGCCAGCCATTTGTATACCCACGCAATGACCTCTCTTATGCTGGCAACTTCCTGAACATGATGTTCTCCGTGCCTGCTGAAGAGTATAAGCTGAGCCCAACGCTTGAAAAAGCGATGGACCTGATCTTCATCCTGCATGCTGATCATGAGCAAAATGCTTCCACTTCTACAGTGCGTTTGGCTGGCTCTTCTGGTGCCAACCCATTTGCTTGTATTGCTGCTGGTATTGCCTGTCTGTGGGGTCCTGCCCACGGTGGTGCAAACGAAGCCTGCCTGAACATGCTCACAGAGATTGGCTCAGTAGACCGTATTCCTGAGTTTATCGCTCGTGCGAAAGACAAAGAAGACCCATTCCGTCTGATGGGCTTTGGTCACCGCGTTTACAAAAACTTTGACCCACGTGCCACAGTGATGCGCAAAACAGCACACAAAGTGCTGGCTGAACTGGGTGTGGATGACCCACTGTTTGACGTAGCGATGGAACTTGAAAAGATCGCGCTTGAGGATGACTATTTCGTGAGCAAGAAGCTGTATCCAAATGTGGATTTCTACTCAGGTATTATTCTGAAAGCGATGGGCTTCCCAACAACCATGTTCACAGTGCTCTTTGCTCTGGCCCGCACAGCTGGCTGGATTGCACAGTGGAAAGAAATGGTTGAAGACCCAACACAGCGTATTGGCCGCCCACGCCAGCTTTACACTGGCGCCGCAAAACGCGATTATGTGCCTGTTGATAAA
>JBNKGK010000348.1:0-3520 GCA_050289785.1 Kordiimonas sp. | reverse complement strand
ATCAGTCCAAACTGTGGCCAATTCTGTATCACCGATAGTGTTGGTATAACTGGCCTCTTTCACATCAACTGTGTTGCCAACCGATTTGGTTTTACTGCCCTTGTCTTTCCGGCCATCAGATAGAACCACATTATAGATTTTTTCATGTAGCTTGCCCTCAACCGACCGCCAGCCCTTGATCACCTGAACACGGTCCAGGTTAGCCCCGTCCGGGTCTTTTACCGCCCGGATCAGGAAACTTGGCGCCTTGCCCTTGGGCGCACTCGTGAGGTCACCGCCCATTGGCACACCGCCGGCATAGCCAATTTTAGCTAGGTCAGGCCGGTTCGCATCATCCGCTTGATACCCCCAACCACCAAAAAAACGCACTGTCATACGCGGCCCGGTGGTAGCGTATGTCTCTCGCCGTTTCATGGCCGCAAACAGGCTTTCACGGGTATTTTCCTCAGCCCATACGGCAGCATATCCCGCCGCACTCATTTTCCAACTCATGGGAGAATAAGGCAATTTTCCCGCCCAGCGTTCGGTCACTCGCGTGGAATGAGGTTCCCTATCGGTGGACTTGCCCCAAAAATTGCTTTCTTCGACACCAGAGATAGAGGTGTGCGCGTCTGTACTGCCGATCAGGCCAAACTTGAAGGGATTGATACCAAGGTTTGACTGATGCTCCAGCCCGAGCTTCAAGGCAGATCGAGCATATTCAAAGGGGTATTGTTCCGGCTTTCTGGGTGGGAACGGCTTTTTCCCCCACTGATTATCAACATCCAGAAATTGCTCCAGTGTTTCAAAATCCGCAAATTCATCATCTGGAGACAAGACAGGGTGCGTCTCACCATCCCCCTTGATCTGTGTCACCTCCACCAGAGGCTCCCAGCGGTGACGCATTCGGGCATAAGTATTGGTAAAAGGTTCCCCTTTGGCATTGTAGGGTGCAAACATTTGGCCCTTACTTAAATTTCCATTGTGAGGAATTGCCAAAACCTCTCCCCCGGTTCTGCTTTCATAATCTGCCAGATAGGCCCATAAATCCTCTGGATCCATGCTATCGTAAAAAGAGAAAGGCTTGGCCAGCTTCGTTTTCTCTGCAGCATCTTTAAAGATGACAACCCGGTGTTTGCTCCCCAACCAGGTCCATTCAAACCCGCTAAATGCTGTAAACCGGCCGGGATTGTTGTGTCGCTCAGCATTCGCCACAGTGTCTGCCCATTTTGAAAGATTAAACCCTTCAGGGGCTGCAACCGTAGTTTTACCATAACGTTCATCAAAACTATAGGCATGATCTGCAACCACCAGAAAATCGAGAGCCTGATTTATACGGGCTTTCATGCCATTGTTGGCAATAATCTCCTGCCCCTTGGCAAACCTGTATGCCTGATCAGGGCTTAATCGATCCCCCCCGCCAAAGGCATCACCCGACATGTTAGTATGTAGGTGCGTATCCCCGAAATAAACATTTTGAGGGTAAGCCTTTCCGGCATAGGGCGAATAACTATCTTCTGCTGCGACAGAAGCAGAGAGCATTAATGCCGCGACTGCACAGCCATTCTTAAAGGTTTTCATGCTCAATTCCTCGCTGTTTATATTTTTTAAGGTGTGTACCAGATGGGGGATGTGTAAGCGCGTTCCTGCGTAATCATTTCCACTTCGTCAGGGATATCTTTGATGTCAAAATATTTCGCATCATAGGCTGTCCAGCGCGGCGTGGGGATTTCCAGTACACGCACATAATAGAAAGCCAGTTCATCAGCTTTGAAATCAGGATCGGCCCAAACTGTCGCCAGTTCCGCCTCACCAATAGTATTCGTGTAGCTGGCATCCTTCACATTCACCGTGCTGCCAACACGCTTGGTTTTCTGCCCCTTATCTTTCCGGCCATCAGATAGCGCCACATTATAGATTTTCTCATGCAATTCACCGTCAGCCGAACGCCAGCCCTTGACCACCTGAACACGGTCCAGGTTAGCCCCGTCCGGGTCTTTTACCGCACGGATCAGGAAGCTTGGCGCCTTGCCTTTAGGCGCACTCGCAAGGTCCCCGCCCATGGGAACGCCTTTGTCATACCCTGTTTTGGAGAGGTCAGGCCGGTTCGCATCACCCTTGTCAAAACCCCAACCGCCAAAGAAACGCACTGTCATACGCGGGCCTGTGGTGGCATAGGTTTCCCGCCGTTTCATGGCCTCAAACAAGCTTTCACGCGTATTCTCATTGGCCCACACGGCAGCATAACCCGCTGCGTTCCATGGGGCGGCACCCTCTTTCAAATAATCCGTTGGCCTGGTTGCGCTTGGCTCTTCTGGTGGGAACTTGCCCCAATAATTATTATCATCAATTGCCGACATGGAGGTATGGGCGTCCGTGCTGCCAATCATACCGAACTTGAAAGGGTTTACCCCCACGGTGGCCTTATGCCCCAAACCCAGCTTTAAGGCAGAGCGCGCATATTCATATTTAGCAACCTGTTCCCATTCTTTGGTTCTGTATTTCTTGGCGGGCCAGGTTTCATAGTCAGCAAACTCATCAGCGGGTGAGACAAGGGGGTGTGTTTCGCTATCCCCTTTGATCTGTGTCACCTCCAGAAGAGGTTCCCAGCGCGCCCGGCTGGCCGCATAAGCGGCATCAATGGGTTCACCCTTGGAGTTCAGAGGCCGGAACATCAGGCCGCCACTGAGGTTGGGGTTATGAGGGACAGCCAGTATTTCACCCCCTGTTTTTTCCTGATAGCCCTGCAGGTATGCCCACAGGTCCTCTGGATACACGCTATCAATCTGCGAGAAAGGCAGAACCTGGCGGGCTTTTTCCTTATCGTCCTTGAAAATCACTACGCGGTGCAAATGCTGCGGATGATCTATGGCAGAGCGGGTCCATTCATAGCCAATAAAGGCAGTGAATTTTCCGGGTTCGTTATTTTTATCGGCACTTGCTGTGACATGATCCCAGATGCGGGCAGTGAAGCTATGATCCTCAAACTTGATGGCTTTCACTTTCCAGTACATATCGCGGGAAAGAGTACCGCCTGTTTTTTTTTCATCGGCTTTGAAAGCCTTATACATTTGCCTGCCGACTTTGGTTTTCAAAAGGTCCGGGTCTGCTTCAAACAGGCCCTTCATCACGCCAATGCCTTCCGCGTGATCAGCAATCACCAGAAAATCAAGCGGGCGGCGCAGTTTCACCTTCATGCCGTTATCAGCTGTGATTGTACCGCCTTTAGCCAGCTTGTAGGCGCTATCCCTATCCAGTTTGCGGTTGCCCCGCATATAGGCATCGGTAGAGAGGCCTGTGTGCAGGTGTGTATCCCCGAAATAGACATTCTGCGGATGGGTAGCCCCAGCATAAGGTGAATAGCTCTCCTCAGCCTGAACAGATGCCGAAATCATTAAACCTGCAATAGCGATAGCAATGCGAGACACACAGCTTTTTGCCATGTCGCTTCCTCTCTTTTCTGTCGTGTCGCCCTATCGGGCTTTTAATATTTTATAGGGAAAACTTTTGTGCAGCGCAGATGTGCATTATTGCATTCTTG
>JBNKGK010000347.1:0-3571 GCA_050289785.1 Kordiimonas sp. | reverse complement strand
ATCTGCCTTTACGGCTTTCCCGGCGAGGCTGCCCCCTCGGCAGGGGCAAGGGTGGCTTCAAGGCAGGCAGAAATGGCGGTTGCCACTTCTGTTAAACCCGCCTTCACAATGGTTTCTGCCGCTTTTCTGCGCGCCTCTTCACTGCTGTAATCCCCGCCTGTCATGGCCAGATACAGCACCGCCATATCCTTCAGGCGGAACTCTGGGAAACGCTCGGAAAGGAAAGGCACCAGCCCCATGGCAAAATGATCTTCAAGGTCCATCATCGTGCCAATATCAAGGCGAAGGCGCACAGTGCGCGCGCCTACCTTTAAGCTGGCTTCCCCACAAATTTTACGCGCCATGCCTATACCTCAGGTGTGAAGGTGAAGGTGCCGGAGGATTCAAGGCTGATGCTGTAAGTCACCGCCTCATTATGACTGCCAGACATATCAATGGACATGATGGCAAAATTGCCTGTGTAATCCCCCAGGCCCGGCAGAATGATTTTGCAATCAGCCAGAGTACGCTGTTCCATATGGTCATGCGCTTTCAGGAAAGCCGCATCGCTCACAAACACACCGTCACCGCTGAGGGAAAGGGAGCGCAGGCCTGCCCCCGGCAGATATTCCTTAAAGCCCTCGGAATCCTTGCTGGTAATTTCCACAGGTTCACCATTAATGGTGATACTGTTGGACTGGAAACCACCAATATTCACATAACCAGAGCCGCTATCAATTTGCAGCAATAATTCTCTACCGTTCTGAGCAGCCATTATTTTTCTCCAATAGCTTTTTTAGGGAAATAGTTTTTTGTTGCATCACCAGCCCGCTCCCCCTCCCAACTACCCCAAGTGTATCCTGTCAGGTGATTGGGAGGGGGAGCGGGCTGGAACCGACTTCAATACGAAAAGGAGCGGAAGCCAAACAGCTATCCGCCCCTGAAACTCTTGTTTTTCACCCCCGGCTGTGATGAAATTGGTTAACAGTTTGTTAAGAAAATATCCGGGTATGAGCCATGAAACGCCTTCTTGTTCTTTTGTCTTTTTGTCTTGCCAGCCACAGCCTGCCTGCGGGGGCCAAGGATTCAGCCACTGAGGCCGCCCTGAAGGAAGAGGTGCTACGCCTGCGCGGCGCCATTGTTACCCTATCTTCCCAGCTGAATGACATGCAGAAATATCTGACCGAGATGAACCGCACGCTGAACGAAATTTATGCTGAACATCATGGCAAAAAAGCGGTTACACCGAAAGCAGGGCTCACCGGCTGTACCGCCCGACTGATTGAGCTGCGCAAGCGGCGCGACAAGCTGATGAGCCTTGGCTACACACCTGAACACCCTGATTCCAGAAACATCCGCAAGCTTGTTGCAGAGCTTGAGGCAGAATGCGGCGAAGCCGCAAACCAGCTGGAGCAGAAAGCAACAGAAAAGGCCGGAAAACCGCGTTAAAACGCTTCGGTTTTACGATGAATCGTATAGTTGTTTTACTTAAAGATAGCCTTACTCGTCATGCGACGTTCGCGAAGCAGGCGTTTATGCCACCTGATCGGCGATCCATACCTGAAATAGATATCACTGGATAGATGGATTACCCGGTCTGGGCCGGGTAATGACGAAGAGAGGCGTAAACCTTGTACGTCATCGCATCGGCCAAACCCGGCTGGAGCTGAGCGAAACTGGTGTTTTTTGAGAACCGGAGCGCCGACAAACACCCGCTGCAGCCAGCTATAAACCGGGTTTCACCGGTCATATAAAAGCGCACTATAACTAAGCCGCCCACGGTAGAGGCTGCCCTGTTCATTAAACTGGCGGATCACACCAGCGCTGATCATCTTCAGGGTAATCAGATCATGCCCCTGCACCAAAAGCCCGGCACTGTGCAGCACTTTATCGGCCAGTGCCATCAGTTCTTTCACTTCCATCTGGCTTGCTTCCGCTGACCAGAGAAACACATCAAAATTGATGGTTACACCGTCCCTGTCCTTCAGGCCATTTTCCCGCACATTGGTTTCACCAAAGGCCAGGAAGGGATAGCGGGCCTCTGCTGGCGGCTCGTCATACACGCCGGTGAGACGGGCGGAAAGGGCCGTGTCTGCAGCAAGGGCTTCAAACACAGCCACCTGCAACTGATGGGCACATAAGGCAGTCATGACGTCATCCTCTCAATATTCTCATAGGATAAGTGTCATACTGGCGTAGGCCAGTATCCAGCAGAGCCACTGGATACCAGCCTTCGCTGGTATGACGATATAAGGGATGGTATAACGACCAAACCCACTATCTTATTTCACTGGCCCGTAACTGCACAAAACGTTTGTCTGTGCTGGTTGTGGCCTGGCTTTGCACACGCCACAGGCGGCCCTGCCAACTGATGCGCTGAATGGTGCGAAAATCATCCCGGTAATGGATCATGAAACGGGCACTGGCCGCCTGCAGCTGTCTGCCTGCCTCTTCAGACAGGCTGCCATCATCCGCTTCCACACTGGCCCACACATCGGCAATAACGGGCGTGGTTATCATCATACGGCCGCCCGCGCCCTGGGCTTTTTCTTCCCGCATTAAAGTGATGCGGTGCCGCATGCTGCCAATACCGCTCATAACCGGATATCCCTGTAAGGGGCCAGAAAGGCCGCTGCCCCACTGGCAGCAAGCGCATTCATGGGTTCATCCCCCCTGTTGGTGAACAGGTGCGCCGCCAAGAGCAACAGCGCCTGACGAATAGCCGCAGGCACATCATTCCAGCTGTCACCAAAACCGGCTGTGACCGTGATTTTAATGCCATCTGCCGTGCGGCCTGGCACGGGCCAGGCATGGCCCTGCTTGCGGTACAGCGCAGGCGCATTGCCCGGCTTCAGGTAATAATGTTCTGGCCCCCACACGGTCTCCACATCATCGGCGGAAAGTGTGTGAACAGAAAGCACAGCCTGCACAGGCCGCACCGGCAAGCGCACAAAATGCACGGCCCTGCCCATTTCCGTGATCGCGCCCTCGCGCACGCCGGGCCACCAGGGGCTATCGGCCAGCGTGGGGGCACTTGGCCAGGCATCCAGATACACGGCAATCGGCCTGTTAATGAGCGCGAGGCCCAAATGGGCCTCCACCATGGTACGCGCGGCTGACACCAGCGCCCCAAGGGCAGCATCATCTACGCTGTCATCCAGGCGCAGATGGTCCTTCAGCTCAGCCAGCAAAACAGGCTCAGCTACCGGGCTTTCCAGCATTTCTGTTCTCATACTATTTGCCTTTTGTTGAAATGCACCACCAGCCCACTCCCCCCAACATATCCTACCGGGTGGTTGAGAAAGGGTGCGAACCAGAACCGCTTCTGTTGTTATTTTGCTTCACAATTTCCCACTCGTCATGCGACGTTCGCGAAGCAGGCGTTTACGCCACCTGACCGGCGCATCCATAAAATCTGCTGCTGCATTTATGGACTCGCCGATCCAGTCGGCGAGTGACAAAGTGAATAACAATGAACAAGGAATGCTCTATAATTTATTGCTCCATCACCCGTATGGTGAGGCTGCGCTCGGCCGTGCGGCCCGCGTCTGTATCAATTTTGCAGGAAAGGCGATACCGGTGCCCTGGCGTG